>CAZBHY010000107.1:0-5658 GCA_964491705.1 uncultured Planctomycetales bacterium | reverse complement strand
GGAGCGGCTTCGTCAATCGTGATGCCCAGCGGTTGCACGATCGATTCAATGGCCTCCCGCTGATCGCGCGATATCGTTTTCAGCGCAATTTTTTTGAGCAACAACACAATCCGCGCCTTCATCTCGAAGGACGCCTTCTTCATAAAAGTTATTGCGAGAATCTGACGAAAATGATCTGGCGCTACCGCCGCATCATGGACCAACAACAGCTGAACATACCGCTTGGCCAACGCGAAGGTCTTGCCGGAACCAGCGGATGCCTCAACAACACGCACTTCGGGAAAGTGAAAGGAGGTCTGAATGCGATCCATCATACACACAACATCGGCCTTTGACGCCTGGTAAACACCATTGATAAAATTGCTGCGTCCCCCTGGCGATCATCATCGTTCGAGAAACGCGATACATAGCCCTAAGGTTGAATCGTGTCAACCACAACCTCGTGATCGTTCATAAAAAGCGTATACCCTAATACCGGTCCAGGCTCGGAAGCCGTAATGGCCTGATAATCCGACCTCAGTGGAGGATAGCCCGGGGAATCAACCGGCATTAAGCCTGCTTGAACAAAGACATCCTTGTAAAAATACATGACAAAATCTGACACATTGGTGAAATAATATCGGCGCAATTCCACCTCATAATCCGATTTTTCAAAAATCGATCCGACCTGCTTGGGCTGGCCAAAGATCCGTTCAGCATTTTTGAGAACAGGCCCACGCTTATGGCCAATTAAAATATCGACGTGATAATCGTTGTCTGCCACGCTGCCCTCCCGCAATGACGGCGCGCATCCTGCCATAACGCAACAACACAAAAAGATCATTCCCCATATCCTCATCCCTCTCCCCCTTGTTCTCCCTGATTAAGTATCTGAGATTGAACCACCGTAATTTTCCGTGAAATCACCGGGTCTTGTTCTGCCAAAAATTCAAACCGATAATGGCCAAACGCCGGAAAAACCGGTCCCTTCAAATCAAAAACCAATTCCAAAATCTGCTGCGGATCCTTAAATTCAATCGCACCCTGGGCCTTCATAATCACAGCACCATCATCATCACGGACACACCGCAAATCGCACACATAGCGACCATTGCCCTCTGTCAACACAAGAAACACGCTGATATGCGGATGCTGGACAGGAACAACAACCGCATTGATCTGGCTGAAAATGCCAATCAATGATTTCTTCCGTGTCTTGATATCCTGAATCACAGAATCACAGATGACCATGGACAAGGGAATCAACTTCGGACGCATCCGTTCTCCCGATAAAATGTTACCTTCGCCATTGCGTTCAACAGAAGCTCCTTGATCTCAGACAGCCCACACCGTTTTCAACTGCTCCCGATGTTCCACAAGAATATCCCAATAATCCAGCTCCATCTCAATCATCTCCCGATCTTTTTTCCGCAGCCATTCTGCCATCCAGCCAAAACGCACCGCAATAACCAGATCATAAAAATAACGCCAACTCTTCGCATGGTATTTGCGCGAACATCTCAACACCTCGAGAAACTCCACCACACAATCTCCGACCAAGGCCTCAGGGTCCTCCATCCCCAGACATCCCACCATATTGGCGGCATCATACAACTCCGCCTTGCGGCCGCAAAACTCCCAATCAATCACGGCGCCGATCCCCTGGGGAGTCCAGATCACATTCAGGGGATGATAATCTCCATGACAAAACCCTGTCGGGAGGTGATCACAAACGACAAAAAAATCGCGCTGTAAAAAATTAAAGATCTTATCAATGCGCTCATAATAAAGGTGATCATGGCGACGAACATCATTCATCAACCGATAAATATATGCCTTCAGAGAAAATCCTCCGTCGCACCGTTCAATCACTCCAGCTGACCGCTGCTTGAGCTCACATAAAAATTTTGCCGCAACCCTGCCCCTCCAGCCTTCAAACGCATAGGCTGGTCGGTCAAGAGCGACCCCGGGTAGAAAATTCTGCAACTGCCAAAACCGGCCAGCTGAGGCGACCACCTGATCTCCATTGCGAATCTTCCGATAGGGAAGAATGCCCTCAAGACCAGCAGCTGATAGATCATCCAAACACTCAGCGATCCATCGCTTCCGATCAAAAGTGTGAGAAAAAACTTGCTCCAAAATAAAACGATCGCCTTGAGACGACTCCACAACCGCGCGGTACTCACACCGCTCCGGGCTGCCAGCCACAGGGATTTCCTCATGCACCTGCTGCAGTTGCAATCCCCAAAGACGCATCACATCAAAAAGAATCGACTGATCAAGCTGCGAATCTGTTTTTATACACGCAATATCTGTCATGATTGCGCATCCTCCCATGGCTCAATATGAACAGACACAAATGTTTCCTGGCCGAATCGTTGCCGTAAAATATTTTCCACATCAGTCGCAATGTCATGCCCCTGCTGAATATTCAGATCCTTTTTCACACACACATGCAGCTCAATCGCCACGCTCTGCCCAATACGCCGTGTTCGTAATTTATGTGCATCGTCCACTCCATGAACAGAATGAACCAAATCCAGGATCTCCTTTTCCTGTGCGTTACTCAACGCGCCTTCCATCAACTCATTAAAACTCTTTCCGACCACCAGAAAAGCGACTTTAATAATAAAACCGCTGACAATGACCGCCGCGATGGGATCCAAGACGTGCCATCGATCACCCAAAATAATGGCACCAGAAATTCCCAACATGACTCCAACAGATGACAACGCGTCCGACCGATGGTGCCATGCGTTGACAATCAGCGCCTGATTGTCCGTTGCCTGACCAACCCGAACAGTTTTGCGATAGATCCATTCTTTAGTGACCACCGAAATCATCGCTGCAAAAAATGCAAACCATCCCGGGCGCGGCAATGTCTGTCCAGCGATCACATGAAAGATCTTGATCATCCCTTCTAAAAAAATCGCCCCGCCAACAGCAAACAGTACAATCCCAATGCCAGCACACACAATCGTCTCAATCCGACCATGCCCGTACTGATGATCCTCATCTGCTGGTTTGGCCGCCGCATGCACTCCCCATAGAACCGCAATATCTGTCGAAAGATCAGATAACGAATGACCGGCGTCTGCGATAATGGCCCCACTGTGGGCCGTCCAACCTGCGAAAAGTTTCAAAATAACCAAACCAACGTTCAACACCAACCCTTGTATGGTCACGCTCATGCCTTGCTGGACACGGTCATGCATAACTCCCTCCTTCGACAGGGCGAATTGACCTTGCCCCATCCGCTGTGATCAATCACACCAACCCACTAATCGCGTTGATGATAATACTGCATTGCTTCCGGCATACGCGCCCGGATATCTGCGATACGAGACTTGGGCGCGGGATGCGTCGATAAAAATTCCGGCATCCGGGACTTAGACTCTTCATTCATGCGTTCCCATAACCCAATCGCGGCATGCGGATCATACCCTGCTTTGGCCATCAAAATCAAACCAATACGGTCCGCCTCTTTTTCCTGAAGCCGACTATACGGAAGAACATACCCGACCGTTGACCCCAAGCCATATGCAATCATCCACCATTGACGCGTTTCAATATTTTTCTTTTTTAGCGCCATATCCAACGACAGCCCACCCAGCGAAACCAGCAAATACTGACTCATCCGCTCACCGCCGTGATTCGAGATCACATGGGCAATCTCATGCGCGATCACCGCAGCCAAGGCCGAATCATCTGGGGCCACTTTAAAAATGCCCGTGTATGCGCCGACCTTCCCACCGGGCAACGCAAAGGCGTTAATATTATCATCCTCAGCCAGAAGTTTAAACTCCCAATCAAAATCACGAACACGGTTGCCTTGCTTCGATTCCCATAGAAATTGTTCTGTGGCCTGCGCAATCCGTTCCCCCACCTGCTCCAGCATAGCGACCTTCGCCGCATCATCGGACAATTTCGATTCTTTTAACAACTGGGAAAAACTCTCCTGACTCATCATAGTCAACTGACTGGCTGGGATCAATGACAGCTGCTGACGGCCAATGATCGGCACAGTAGAACAACCAACCAAAAACAGAACAGCCCCCAGTTCCAGCACTGCATGAAACATCCTGCGATGGGCAAAAAAACCCAACCAAAAACTTGATGCGCAAACATCCAATGCATGAATTCCGCTGCGAACAGCCGGCTGCCCATGATCACGGTCGGCTGACATGCCATACCCTTTTCTCTGCCTTTTCATCCTTATGCCCCCAGCTAATTTATTTTTCACTGATCATATCCGTCATTAATTGACTCAATTTTCTTTCATAACGCCCAAAACACTTTTCTATAACCGCATCAATATCCGCCTGACCCTCCAACAACAATTCAAAACATAAAATAAGCAAATCCCCTGTTTCCACCAGATAATGATCATTCTGCGCTGTCACCAAATCCTGAATTTCCGCAACATGATCTCGCATCAATTCCAAAAGACGTTGCTGATGCCGTGCGCCACTCCCGCCGTTCACGCGTGTGGAAAACTGATGAATTTTTTTAATGCGCTCTAAGGCCTGCGCGTATATGACATGTCTATCCATTGCGACCATTATCCTTTGCAGCAGGAATGACCACATTCAATTGTTGTCCCAATCCTTCAAAAAGCATTACCCATGTTTTTGACCGGGCATGGCCGCTATCAGTCTTTTTTTTCATGTCCCAATAATATTTCTGCCCGATCGAAAAGAATATATTTTGCGCCTTGCCGACATCCAAAGAAAGATGCAACGGCTCCAATGTCTTCAACATCGCTGTGATCGTTTTCAGTATCCGCTGATCACGAGGGCGCAACACAAACTGATCCATCAAATTCTTAACCCGCCGGCTGACAAAAAATTCTAACGTCACCTGATCAATATCCAGATCCCATTCCAAAACCTCAGTCACCAAATCACTCAACCGTTTAAAATCAATCGGATCCCGACCCAGGACATTCAAAAAATCTGTATTAACCATCACCAAGATCGTGTTGGACAATACCTTGGGCAATGGCATATTCAACTGCCGAATCACCTGCATAATCGGATAATGATGATCATGGATATCACGCAATGAGCGCTCCACTTCAAACAATGATGAGTCCAGCATCTGATATAAAATCTTGGCCTGTTCATCACGGAAAAGATGCCGCAAGGAAAAGGGGCCATGCTCAAAATTCTTGCGCATAATACGCAGGGCTGAGCGTCCCCGTACCCCAAGGAACGATCGGCTGAGTTGTTTTTTTATTTTTATAAAATCCTTTTCCGCCAGACGTTCACTGATGCCTGCATAAATATCATGCCCGCCGAAATAAAAAACAACAAACGAAAGCTCTTTCTCTTCGCACGTTAAATCCGAATGCACCCGCACCCGACCCATGGCAAAACGCTGTTCCCCTTTATCAAACACCTCATAGGACAATGACTTGATCAGAAAACAATAGATATTCACAACCGCCGGATAGGTTTCAAATAATGATGTCATCGCGTAATGGGCGACCACACGCTTCATATCTACCATCGAAGGCAGAACCAATTTCGCAAAAACCCCGGCCGCGTTCTGATACTTAGCGACATTGCTGGGCACGGCATTCAATAACTCTAAAAAACGCGGCAATAAATCCTTTCCATTGACCTCACGGGCCAGCTGAGCCGCCTTGGCCGCATACTGAAGGATCTGGACCGTTTC
>CAZBHY010000106.1:0-5672 GCA_964491705.1 uncultured Planctomycetales bacterium | reverse complement strand
CTTTATTCCTTATTTTTTCCGCCGTCGTCAGCCTGTCCCTTCTCCGATTCCGGTTTTTCCTTCTTGATCACTTCCGGCTCTGCCGCCCCTTGAGGCTCAGCAGGAAGCTCTTGTTCCTCTCGCAAAGCAACAACAGAAAATACAATCACCTCACCATCATGCTCTGTCACCACTCCCTGAGGAAGAATAATATCACGCACATGAAGACTCTGTCCGATTTCGAGCGCACTGACATCGACAGCAATCTCTTCGGGAATATCCATTGGCAGACACAAAATATCCAATTCCCAAAGGATATGCTCCAACGATCCGCCGCCCTTCTTCACACCGACCGGATCGCCTTTGGCCACCACTGGCACCTTGACGGTAATTTTTTCCGTCAACGAAATCTGTTTGAAATCAACATGAATCGGCTGCCCTGTGATACAGTCATGCTGCTCTTCTTTCACAACCGCAGAACAATCCTGCTGCTTTTTTTCCCCGTCGAGAATATCCAAATGGAAAACGACCTCGCCATGATGCTCCCGGCGAATCTTTTCATACGTACGCCGATCAATCTTGACCGCGATTGCTTCCTTGCCTTGACCATAAACAATCGCTGGGATCATGGCCTGCTCATGACGGACCACCTTGACCTGCTGACGACCGATTTCCGGACGAATCTGAACATCCAATTTCACTTCTTTCATATCCTCTCCCTACCTTCCGTTTTAAAAGTCACACGACACATCATGCCTGACACACAAAAAATACCAATCGGAATGTCTCCGCTGACCGCACGTCTCTCACAATATTTCCGCTCGTGCATCGCTATCCGCCGGTCTTGCATGTATATCGTTATGCCCCTGCCTCCCAATAGGCAATTATTGAAATAAACAACTGATTGACGCCTCGTTGTGAATACGATAGATCGCATCCGCCAACAGAGACGAAACCGTAACAACCTTCACCTTCTGATTCTTCACTTTCTTGCGGAAAGGAATACTGTCTGTAATGACCAGCTCTTTCAGCACCTTACACGATGCAATACGCTCCAACGCATTGCCAGACAAAACCCCATGACTAATCCCGGCATAAACCTCCACCGCCCCTTTCTTCGACAGCACTTCCGCGGCTTCCACCAGAGAACCGCCCGTAGCCACAATATCATCGACGAGAATCGCAATTTTATTCTTCACAGAGCCCAGGACATTCATCACCTCAGTCTTGTCAGGACTCAATCGCCTTTTATCAACAACAGCAAATGAAGCCCCCAATCGTTTGGCATACGCCCGTGCCATTTTGATGCTGCCCACATCAGGAGAAACAACAACCGTCTTACGTCCATCGAGTTTTTTCTCACGGAAATATTCACAAATCGTGTTGATCGCATATAAATGATCCACCGGAATATCAAAAAATCCCTGAATCTGGCTGGCATGCAGATCCATCGTTAACACCCGGTCCGCTCCAGCGGCACAGATTAAATTCGCAACAAGTTTGGCCGTAATCGGAACTCGCGGCTGATCTTTCCGATCCTGACGTGCATAGCCATAATACGGCAAAACAGCCGTAATCCGTTTCGCAGATGCGCGCCTGGCAGCATCAATCAACACCAACAGCTCCATCAAATTGTCATTCGCAGGAGAACACGTCGGCTGAACAATAAAGGTATCTTTGCCACGAATATTTTCATGAATCTGAACGCGAATTTCCCCCTCGCTAAAACGCCCAACCAAAGCGCGCGCTAACGAAATATGCAGGCTTTTACAGATCTTTTTCCCTAACTCCGGATTCGCGTTACCGACCACAATGGCTAATCCATCCATTTGTCTCTCCCACGGTTTTTAAATTTTCTTTTTTCCGATCAATCGGCCAGGAACCCCAACCATCACATACCCATTGGGAACTGTTTTTTCTTTGGCAACCACACACCCCGCGCCGACAACCGCGTCTTTGCCAATCGTTGCGGGCGCGACAATCACCGCATCCGATCCGACAAATGCCCCGCGACCAATCACTGTTTGATGCTTCTGCTTGCCATCAAAATTCGCTGTTACAACACCGGCCCCGATATTGGCCCGATCACCGATATTCGCATCTCCCAAAAAACTAAAATGTTTCATAAAACAATGCGCTCCTATGCTGGAACGCGACACCTCTGTAAAATTCCCAATCTCCGTGTGATCTGCGATCCGCGTCTGCGGCCGCAAATGCGCAAACGGCCCAATGACGCATCGCTTGCCAATGCGCACATCGGATTCGATCACACTAAATGGCCTGATTACCGTATCCAGTCCAATTTTGGCGCTGGCATCAATGTGTGTTGTCTGCGGATCCTGAATCGTCACGCCGCTGGACATCACTTTTTCCAATATCCTCAAACGAATAATCTGCTGTGCCACAGCTAAATCTATTCGACTATTAATGCCCAGACATTCCCGCGCATCATCCGTCTCCAACGCACCGATCTTCCAGGAACGGTCTGCCATAATCGCAATGACATCCGTCAAATAAAACTCTTTTTTCCGGCTATTTTCTTTGACCTGTGATAAGGCCGCAAACAATGCCTCAGTCTTAAAACAATAAACACCCGCATTAATCTCTAAAATTTTGCGCTCTATTGCGGTTGCATCTTTTTCTTCCCGAATAGCCACCGGATCTCCATGGATCCCACGAATAATCCGTCCGTATCCTTTGCTGTCTTCTAACACTGCTGTTAAAACCGTGCATGCAGCGCCTGTTTCCCGGTGCCGCTTAACCAATGCCTTGAGCGTCTCAGCCCTAAGCAGCGGCGTATCTCCACAGACAACCAAAATATCTCCTTGATACCCCTTGACCCGGCTACGTACACAATTGACCGCATCCGCCGTGCCGCGCAGCATTTTTTGCCGAACGGCAATGCAGTCCACCGGCAATATTTTTTTCACATCATCATATTGATGACCCAGAATCACATAATGTTTTAAAGAGCCTGCTGACTTCACGGCATCGATCACATACCGCAACATGGGCTGGCCGCATACCAGATGCAGAACTTTCGCCAAGTCTGATTTCATCCGGGTGCCCTTGCCCGCCGCTAAAATAATCGTTTGTAATTCTTTCATATCCGATTTGACCCCACCGCTCCTATCACGATTCAGCGACCTTCACTGCATCCTGATTGTCCATTGTTGCCGCCTCCAACCGTTGGGTGGGAATTGGCTGCCCGGCAAGGATTCGAACCTTGAATGCGAGATCCAAATTCTCGAGTGTTACCATTACACCACCAGGCAAAACATCTATTCAAGCCATCGGAATCTGCCACATATCATAATCCCGACGCCATTGTTTGGCCATGATCATTGCCCGTCTCTAACTGATACGCATTAATAATTTCAGACTGCAGATAATCACGAAATTGTTGTGAAATCGGGTGAGCGATATCCCGATGTTCCGCCTTGGCATCACGGGCCATCTCCTCATCCGACACCGGCGCCAACTCCGCGGCACACTGATTACAATACCGGCTTCCCACTTCATTTTTGAACCCGCATCGGGAACAGGGAAACTTAATCTTCCGCGAGGGCATGGCGATAAACATCCCTGATGCCCCCTGAATCACCTTGATATTGCGTACCACAAAGGCATCATCCAATGTTACCGTCGCATAGGCCTTCAGCTTTTTATCCTTGCCCTCTTTGATAAAAATACGCGTTTCGGTGATCTTCATCAGCGATGCCCCCGGCTAACATGTACGAACAGAAAACACTTGAGTATACCGTTTTCTGAGTATATCGCACAGATACTCCGCCTCTGTTTTTGATTGAACCACACCAAAAACAGAGGGTCCGCTTCCAGAAAATGAAACTCCTTTAACTCCAAGGGTTTTTAAACGTTCACGAACAGCCTGAAGCTGGGGGGCCAGCGTCAAAATACCCTGTTCTAAATCATTAGATATAAGACTGATGATCTTATTTTTATCTTTTTTATATAAAGAATGAGTAAAAATACTAGCATTGTCCATTTTATTTGTCAACGGGAATTTAAGCGCTGCGTAGACTTGAGGCGTATACATTTTCACCTTGGGAACGACTAAAATGTGCCAAAATTTCTCAGAAACCTCAAGCTTGGTAATCTGCTCTCCACGGCCTTCGCCCAAAGCCCAGGAACACTGATTTAAAAAAAAAGCGATATCGCTGCCCAACGTATTGCCTATTTCCATCAGTCTGCTGCGCGGTAATTTTAATGACCATACCCGATTTAAACCCGATAACGCGCATGCGGCATTAGACGATCCGCCTGCCAACCCAGCCGCAACCGGAATGCGTTTCACAATTCTGATCGTTACCCCTGCAGAAACGCCATACTGCTGCTTCAACGCAGCGGCTGCTTGATAAACAAGATTCTTCGGCCCGCACGGCACATGAGGATGATCACACACGATACGAATCTTTCCGCTCTGATCCAAAGAAAAAATCATATCATCGCACAAAGTGATCCGTTCAAAAACCGTTTTAAGATTATGATATCCGTCTGGCCGTTTATTGATGACCTTCAAATACAGATTTAATTTGGCAGGAGATTTTAGTGTCAACAATTCCATCGCACCGGCATGCCCCATCGCATCACTCATTCATCGCACTTATTTTTTCCAGGATATCGTTCTGATTAGGCAACAATTCCAAGGATTGCTTCCAATACTGCAAGGCTTTTTCCCGATCGTCCGCTTTCTGATACACGTCACCCAGATGTTCATAAATCACAGGATCCTTCAAGGTGCCCGCTGCCTCATAAAGATATTTTAAGGCCGTCGCATCATCCCCCATCTTAAAATAAACCCATCCCAAGCTGTCCAGATACGCACCATTCCCAGGATCAATGGCCAACGCGCGTTCGATCAACTGTTTGGCCTCCTCTAAATTTTCTCCCCGCTCGGCATACAAATAACCCAATGAATTCAAAGAGGAGTCATGCTCAGGATCCAGTTTAGCCGTCCGCTTAAAAAACTCAATCGCCTGATCAGCATCCCCGGATTCCAAATGCAACGCACCTAACAAAAACATCACATCCGTATTGTCTGGATCGAGTGATAAAACTGCCTCAAATTGACGGATCGCTTTCGCATATTGCTTTTGGGAATAATACAGTTGCGCTAAATAGCCGTGAATTTCAATATTCTCGGGCCGAACCTCTGCATCCGCAAACGAGAACAGAATGCTCTCATACTCTTTCGCGGCACGATCATAATCTTTTTGAGTAGAATAAATTAAGGCGAGCAAATAACGGGCCTGAATATTTTTCGGATCAAATTCCAAGGCCTTTTGAAGATCAACAATCGCTTCCGACAGCCTGCCCTGCCGGGCATAATCCGCACCGAGCCGCAAACGGATCGCGTATCCATCCCGATACTGTGATGCCTTTTTAAATTCCGCGATCGCCTCGTTGGTCAGGCCATACAAATCATAGACCACGCCAATTGCATAAGCCGCTAAACTCTTTGCGCGATTTTCATTGTCATCCAAAGCGAAAGAAAAACGCCCGCTAACTCCCACAATCATGACTGCCACAAAAAAACACTTAAATCGCCCACGCCAATTCGCCATTCAGCGTCTCCCCAGCTCATTCTCAAACAGTGAAAACATACAACCCCGCCATCGATCAGCGGGGTTGCGGCTATCACAGAGATAACAAATATTATGACCAATCTCTCT
>CAZBHY010000105.1:0-5673 GCA_964491705.1 uncultured Planctomycetales bacterium | reverse complement strand
GGTATTGGCTGCTGAGTCCCGGTCTTCCAAGGAAACATTGCGGATGGAAAGATTATTCGCAAATGATACGGCGGGCATGAGCACATGAACACATGAGCACAGGAAAATAAATAAGTAGGGACAGACCCTACTTTTCCGACTTTTTCCATCCCTCTTTATTACTCCATGTGTATTTTTCATAATATCTATTCCCCCTTAATAAAAAAGTAGGGTCTGTCCCTACTTATCCTATTTTTATGTCCCTATTTTACATACGAATAAAAGCACAACCATCCTCTACAGGCTCACAGCTCACTTCATCAGGCGCGCCATGAGACATGCGTAACGTGTAATCCCCTTTAGGGGCATTCACACGATCAGCAGTAACCGACCATGTACGATCAGCTGAACTGCTGGTCAAAGAATAATCAAAATTCGTGTCTCGAATTTCTAGGCCTAACGACGAATTAATCCAAGCGATATCACAGGGATTACAATCTTGCAACGCCCGTCCACTGACCAACATTCTAACGCCCCCAACGATCAACCGCATATTGCCGATTGCATTACCGGCTCTCTGAATTTCCACCGTCCTTAAAAACTGCGGCAAGGCCAGCCCGCTTAAAACACCTAAAATCACCACAACGATCATAATCTCGAGCAACGTGAAAGCTTTGACGCGCATTGCATTCTCCCTTGTTCGCACCCATCGTGTCCTGTTCATTCTAATATAAAGCACCCTGTCGAACAACCATAAAACACTCAAAATCCATCTCGATAAGAAATCCAACGGCCATCATAGGGTCACACTAAACCGATCCTCACCGACCATATCCTTAATACTCTTTAAGAGCAACTCGCTCGGTTGAATAAATAAATCCTTGCCGATCAGGATCTGAACGCTTTTATACTTTTTTGTATCCAATTCTAAATACACCGGAACCTTGCCTGGGAACTGCATCAGCTTCTTCTTAAAACGCTGCAGATCCTCCTGCGCCATCCCCACCATGTTGACCTTAACGGCCTTGATCGTTTCATAGACGGCTGCCAATGGATGCAGGTCATCACAAATAATATTGACCATCCCCTCCCTCACGCCGGCCTTGCCCATCACAATCACCACCTGACCAGGATGCATGCGATCCGCTACCTTTTGATAGACCGAGGGAAAAACCACCGCCTCCACTGTCCCCACCGCATCTTCTAAGAGAACGATCGCCATCCGTTCTCCGGTCCGTCGGGTCACGGTTAATTTCACATCGGTCATCATTCCCACATATTTGACACTCTGCCCGTCACTCAAGTGACGGATGCTTTCCGCTGAACAATTCGCGAACTTTTTGATTTCAAATTGATACTGGTCCATCGGATGCCCTGAAATATAAAACCCCAAAATTTCTTTTTCGTAGGCCAGAATCTGATATTGCGACCACTCCGGAATATCGGGCAGTGTTTGCTGCTCTTTTCCAAAACCCTGCGCATCATCGTCGATATCAAAAAACGATATTTGTCCCGAGGCCTTTTCTTTCTGAGCAGCGCCTCCATTGTTTAACGCCTGATCACAGACCGCCATCAACTGGGACCGCTGAGCGCCAAAACAATCCAGGGCCCCGCATTTAATCAAGCTCTCCAAAACCTTGCGATTCACCAAACGCAAATCAACCCGTTTACAGAGATCAAAGATCGACTGGTAAGGACCATTCTCCTGACGGTTGACCACAATCGATTCAATCGCGGTATGTCCGACATTCTTGACAGCCAGTAATCCGAACCGGATGCGCCGTTGATCAACCACGCTAAACTCCAACAGACTCTCATTGACCGACGGCGGCAAGACCGCAATGTCCATCTGTTCACACTCTTTGACATACTCAACAACCTTGTCCGTATTCTCCCGCTCACAGGTCAACAGCGCGCACATAAATTCCACCGGGTAATTTGCCTTAAGATAAGCGGTCTGATAGGACACCAGCGCATAGGCCGCGGAGTGACTTTTATTGAAGCCATACCCGGAAAAATAATCGATCAAATCAAACAGCTCATTGGCCTCCTTCTCCTGAATGCCGCTGGTCTGCGCGCAGCCGTGAACAAAGTTCTCCCGCATCTTCACCATCACGTCAACCTTCTTTTTGCTCATCGCGCTGCGCAAATTATCCGCTTGGGCCATCGTGAAACCCGCCAGAATACTGGCCGTCTGCATGACCTGCTCCTGATAAACAATCATGCCGTAGGTCTCTTTTAAAATCGTTTCCAGTTTGGGATGAGGATAAACAACCTGGGCCTCGCCTTTTTTGCGCTTTACATAATCATCCAGCATGCCGCTGCCCATAGGACCCGGACGATACAACGCCAAAATAGTAATCACATCCTCAAACTGAGCGGGCCGGCTTTTGCGCAGCAGATCTTTCATCCCCGCGCTTTCCAGCTGAAAGATACCGCAACTCTGCGCGTCGGCCAACAGGTGATATGTTTTCGCATCATCAATCGGAATCGTTTCGATCTCCAGATCAATGCCCTGTGTCTGTTTGATCCACGCCACTGCTTTCGCAATGACCGTCAACGTGCGCAAACCAAGAAAATCCATCTTGAGCAATCCGATTTGCGCGATGCCGTCCATGGTATATCCCGTGGTCACCTGCCCATCTGTGGATTTATACAGCGGAACATATTCCGTCAAAGGCTGGTCCGAGATCACCACGCCGGCGGCGTGAATAGACGCATGACGATTGAGGCCCTCCAAGACCTTGGCCGTATCAATAATATCTTTGGCCGTCCGATCCTGGTCGCACATCTTGGCCAGTTCCGGTTCAACGTCCAACGCCTTTTCAATGGTCATGCCCAAATCCGGAGGGATGGCCTTGGCAATCCGATCGACATCCGCATACGCGACGCCCATCACTCGCCCCACATCCCGTACTGCGGCACGCGCCTTCATTTTTCCGAAGGTAATAATCTGCGCAACATTCGCTTCACCATATTTGTGGGTGACATAATTAATCACCTCGGGCCGACGGTCAAAACAAAAATCAATGTCAATGTCCGGCATCCCGGCGCGGTTGGGATTAAGAAAACGCTCAAAAAGAAGTCCATAACGCAGCGGATCAAGATTGGTAATACCCAACAGATACGAGATGACACTGCCTGCGGCTGATCCCCGTCCAGGCCCGACAGGGATGTCATGACTTTTCGCATAATGCACAAAATCCCAGACAATCAAAAAATACGCGACAAACCCCATCTCTTTAATGACCTGAAATTCATACTCTGCCCGTGCCAGAATCTCGGGAGGCTGACCATGATAGCGGCGCTGCATACCGTCCAGGCACAGCTCCCATAAAAACCCTTCCCGGGTCTTGCCCGGCGGCGGATCAAAACGCGGTAAATGATACTGCCCAAACTCAAGTTCCAGATTGCATTGTTCCGCAACGGCCACCGTGTTGCTCACCGCTTCCGGGATCCACTGAAACAGACGGCTCATCTCATCCGGAGACTTAAAATAGAACTGATCCGACGACATGCGCATCCGCTTCTCGTCGCTCAAAAGGGACTGTGTCTGAATACACAACAGCGCGTCATGCGCCCGCCATTGATCCTGCTCCAAATAATGCACATCATTGGTCGCCACCACCGGCAGCGCTAACTCCCGAGCGATCTGGACAATGCCCTCGTTCACCCTCTTCTGCTGGGCAATCCCATGATCCATCAGCTCCAGATAAAAATTTCCATGACCAAAGATCTGACGATAATCATCTGCCTCTTTGAGCGCGCCATTATAATTGCCGGCATCCAACTGATAAGCGACTTCCCCTTTAAGACAGGCAGAGAGACCGATCAACCCATTGGCATGCTGTGACAAAATATCTTTATCAATACGCGGCTTATAATAAAACCCGTCTAAATACCCAGCGGAAGACAATTTGAGAAGATTTTTATATCCCTGATCATTTTTCACCAAAAGCACAAGATGGGCATTGCCTCCCTGCCGTCCGGTTTTTTCCATGCGGGATGTTTTCGCGACATACGTTTCCATCCCGATGATCGGCTTGACACCGGCCTTCCTGACTGTTTTATAAAAATCAACTGCGCCAAAAATATTGCCATGATCCGTCATAGCCACCGACGGCATATGCAATGCCGCGGCCTTGTGCGCAATATCCGCAATGCGGCAGGCTCCGTCTAAAAGACTATATTCTGTGTGAACATGGAGGTGGACGAATTGATTTTGTAGCATAGATAGAACCGAACGGCTGGCTGCTCATCACGAACAGCCAGGTTATATCATCGACTATTCCCACTCAATCGTTGCAGGGGGCTTGGAACTGACGTCATAAACAACTCTATTGACACCGCTGACTTCATTAATAATCCTACTGGATATCCGTCCCAGCAGCGCAGGGTCCAAGGGAACCCAATCCGCAGTCATGCCGTCCATGCTGGAGACACAACGAATGGCCACCACATTTTCATACGTTCGCTGATCGCCCATCACGCCCACGCTTTTAATCGGCAGCAGGACAGCGAACGACTGCCAGACCTGATCATATAATCCTGCCCGTTTGATCTCTTCCAAGACGCGCTCATCAGCTTCGCGCAGAATGCGCAACCGCTCTTCTGTCACTTCACCGACGATACGGACAGCCAGACCCGGACCGGGAAACGGCTGACGCTGAAGAATGGTATCCACCAGACTCAAATGCTTGCCAATCACACGGACTTCATCTTTAAAAAGTTCACGCAACGGCTCAATCAGTTCCAACTTCATATTCTTCGGAAGACCGCCGACATTATGATGACTTTTAATGGTGGCCGATGGACCTCCTAGCGGAGAGATGGATTCAATGACATCAGGATACAATGTTCCCTGAGCGAGAAATCCAACATTTTTAATCTTACCCGCCGCCTCCTGAAAGACCTTGATAAACTCATCTCCGATGATCTTGCGTTTTTCCTCAGGATCCAGCACGCCTTCCAATCGCTTCAAAAAACGTTTCGACGCATCAATCGTGATCAAATTCATCTTCAGATTAGTCTTAAACGTCTTTTCCACTGATTTGACTTCGTTGTTGCGCAACAATCCGTTATCCACAAAAATACAATGCAATTGCCGGCCGATCGCCTTCTGGATCAGCATCGCTGTGACCGACGAGTCTACCCCGCCGCTCAATCCCAACACGACCTTTTTTGTCCCAATGGTTTCCTTCATCTGTTTGACCGAGGCTGCAATGAATTTATCCATGGTCCACCGGGGAAAACATCCGCAAATTTGATAAACAAAATTCACCAAAATCTGTGGGCCACGCTGAGTATGAATCACCTCCGGATGGAACTGCACACCAAAAATTTTGCGCCGTGAATTCCCGATTGCGGCAATAGGCGCGCTGAGGGTATGCGCTAAAATATCAAAGCCTTTGGGAAGATCAATCGTCTCATCGCCGTGACTCATCCAGCATGTCAGATTGGTCGGCAGGTTAAAAAACAAATCCCGGTTCCGGTCAATAAACAACTCCGCCCGACCGTATTCCCTCTGTTGCCCGCGCTTAATATTGCCTCCGAACAACTGAACAAACGCCGGCAACCCGTACCAAATGCCCAGGACAGGCAAACCCATTTCGAAAATACCCGGATTGGGCAAAGGCGCACCGTCATCATAAACACTCAACGGACCTCCTGATAAAATCAGTCCTTTGGGATTTT
>CAZBHY010000104.1:0-5728 GCA_964491705.1 uncultured Planctomycetales bacterium | reverse complement strand
CTGATCCTGCTGGGTCTTTCGGCGCGCCTTCTTGACCATATTGATTTTCTCAACAAGGACCTTGTCTTCTTTAGGAAAAACCTTAATAACCTTTCCCGTTTTTCCCTTATCTTTCCCGGCGATCGCCATCACCTTATCGTTCTTTTTTATTCTCAACATATTACACAACCTCTGGTGCTAATGAAATAATTTTCATAAATTCCAAATTTCTCAATTCTCTGGCCACCGGTCCGAACACCCGCGTCCCTTTCGGGTTGCCGCCATCATCAATGACCACCAGCGCATTGGTATCAAAACGCACGATCGTTCCGTCTGGCCGTTTAATCGGAAATTTTGTTCGGACAATCACGCCTTTGATCTTATCGCCTTTCTTAATCTGCGAATCAGGCGCAGCTTCCTTAACATTGGCGCGAATAATATCGCCAACCTGAGCCCATCGTCGGCCTTTAGAATTTAAAACACCGATCATAGAGGCCTTACGAGCTCCCGAATTATCTGCGACATTTAAAATTGATTTCATATACAACATAGATCACCCTCAAATCTTATTTATAAATTTCAATAATCACCCAGCGTTTATCCTTGGACAACGGACGTGTTTCCATAATCCGAACACGGTCGCCCATCTTGGCCGTGTTATTCTCATCATGCGCCTTAAACTTTTTAGCGGTTTGAACAATCTTATGATATTTGGGATGTTTAAACGCTGAACGGACCTGAACAACACGCGTCTTGTTCATCTTATCTGAAACAACCTCTCCAATCAGCATCCGTTTTCGATTAATTCGCGTTTCCATCGTTTTCTCTTTCATTCAAAATCGTTAATATACGGGCAATCTCTTTTTTTATTGCCTTAAACCGCGCCGGCTTTTCAACCTGCCCCATCTTGCGCTGATATTTCAAATCAAAAAGTTCTTTTTTTAAATTCTTCTCTTTTTGAAGCATATCATCTGCACTCAATTGTCTTATTTCTTTAATCTTCATCCGCGACCTCAGTCTTAATGCGTCTGTCGTGTAACAAACTTTGTTTTAAACGGCAATTTAAACGCGACAAGCCGAAAAATTTGTTTCGCAAAATCCTCTGGGATGCCGCCCAATTCTAAAACCACTCTGCCCCTTTTCACCGGACACGCCCAATGTGACAAATCGCCTTTTCCCTTACCCATGCGTGTTTCCGCAGGCTTCTTGGTCACTGGCTTACGCGGAAAAACATTAATCCATAACTTTCCCGTGCCTTTCATCTTCCGCACCACGGTGATACGACAAGCTTCCATGTGATTAGAGCTCATCAGCCCATTCTCCAAAGCCTTCAAACCATATTCGCCAAAAATCAATTGATCGCCACGCGTCGCAATGCCGCGATTCTTCCCTTTTTGGGCTTTACGGAACTTCACTTTTCTTGGCATCATCAACATCGTACAACTCTCCTCTAATATTATTCGCCGCTGTTCGCCTTCATCTTATTCTTCTGCGGAATAACCTGGCCCTTATAAATCCACACCTTGACGCCGATCAATCCATATGTCGTGACGGCCTCATGGAATCCATAATCGACATCGGCACGCAACGTCTGCAAGGGAAGGGATCCCTCATGATATGTTTCTCGACGAGCGATTTCCGCTCCTCCCAATCGCCCCGAAACGGAGATTTTTATTCCTGGGACGCCCGCCTGAATCGCCTGATCAATCGAGCGTTTCACAGCCCTGCGGAATGCCACACGTTTTTCAAGCTGAAAGGCCACCGTTTGAGCAACCAACTGAGCCTCAACCGCTGGATTTTTTATTTCAATAATATCAATTGATAAATCTTTGGTGGTAATCTTGGACAGTTCACCTTTCAATCGATCAATATCCGCTCCACGGCGTCCAATAATCACACCCGGGCGCGCAGAGGCGATCTTGACATTGACCTGTTCCCCCATACGCTCAATATTGATATATGCGATCGCTGCATGCACGTAACGTTTTTTAATAAATTTCCGAATCTCAAAATCTTCCTTGATATTCTTCGCGTAATTCTTTGAATCCGCGTACCACAAGCTGCGCCAATTTTTATTAATACCGATACGCAAAATATATGGATGTACCTTTTGTCCCACGCTACCAGCTCCTATTTTGTAATAAGATCCAATTCAATGGTTAAATGCGTTGTCCTTTTTAAAACGCGCGCAGCCCGACCAAAGGGTGAAGAACGAAAACGCTTCCAGGATGGACCGATGTCAGCCGTTACTTTAGAAACAAACAGCTGAGTTTCATCTAAGCCTTTTTGTTTGGCGTTGCTCACCGCTGACGAGAGAAGCTTCCCAATCAACCCGGTTGCCCGTTTTTCAACTCTGGTCAAAATAGCCGCCGAGGTGACCACATCCTTGCCCCGAATCAGGTCCATTACCGGCCTGACCTTCCTTGGCGAGATGCGAATATATTTTCCTTTTGCATGTGCGATCATAATGAGTACCCAAAAACAATTTTAATAATTGATTATGTCTTAGCTGCAGCCTTCTTAGCCTTAACCCCGCCATGACTTCTAAAAATGCGTGTTGGAGCAAACTCTCCGAATTTATATCCAACCATGTTCTCTGTGATATAAATAGGAACATGTTTTTTCCCATCGTGAATCGAAACCGTATGACCAACAAATTCGGGGGTGACGGTTGAGCTCCGTGCCCATGTTTTAATCGGTTCTTTTTTGCCCTGGAGTTCCATCCGCTTCAATTTTTTGATCAGAGCAGGATCAATAAACGGCCCTTTTTTAATCGACCTTGGCATATTACTTCGTCCTTCTCTTTATAATATATTGATTGGAATACTTCTGTTTCTTGCGTGTTTTCAAACCCTTGGTCGCCTTGCCCCATGGCGTAACCGGATGCGGGTTTCCCTGAGGAGTTTTTCCTTCACCGCCACCGTGAGGATGATCAATCGGGTTCATCGCGACACCACGCACATTGCCTTTTCGGCCCATCCACCGCGACCGTCCCGCCTTGCCCAACGATTTTGTCTCATGCTGAACATTGCCCATCTGTCCTATAGTCGCGCGACATTTGATCGAAACCTTGCGCACCTCGCTCGACGGCAAACGCAAAAGAGCAAACCCACCTTCCTTTGCGATCAATTGTGCAGATGTTCCTGCTGAACGTGCCATCTGTCCACCGCGGCCTGGCTGCATCTCAATATTATGAATAGCCATCCCCAACGGGATGTTCTCTAAGGGCATGCAATTTCCTGCCTTAATCTCTGCTTCACCATCCAACCGGCTGACAATCTTATCGCCAACATTAAGTTCCAACGGCGCTAAAATATAAGATTTTTCCCCATCCGGATATTGAATAAGCGCAATGCGCGCCGTACGATTAGGATCATATTCAATCGCCAAAACATCCGCCACATCATCTAAACGTCGGCGCTTGAAATCAACAACGCGATACATCCTTTTGTGCCCGCCGCCGCGCCATCGCATCGTCACACGTCCGTAACAATTCCTCCCACCGGTTTTCTTCAGAGGCTCCAGCAGCGATTTCTCGGGCTTGGATTTTGTAATCTCTGCAAAATCAGAAATAATCGTATGGCGCAGTGCACTTGTTGTTGGTTTAAATCTTCGTATTCCCACGTTCAACCTCAAATTCGTTTCGTTTATGTGACGTTAATGGAATGGCCCTCTTTTAGGGTCACAATCGCCTTCTTCCACGGCGTTGTATGCCCGATGTCACGTCGCACCCGTTTCCGCTTTCCAGGAACGGTCATAATATTCACTGAATCTACTTTAACGTTGTAGATTCCCTCAACCGCTTTTTTAATTTCTACTTTATTCGCCCGATTCGAAACTTGAAAAACATATTTTCGTATTGTCTCGATTAATGAGCTTTTTTCGGTCCGCAAAAGGGTATGGATAACATCATAACTTGTAATCATAGCTGTCTTATTTGTTGATCCGCTCAAGCAATTTATCAAAAGCGGTCTTGGTTAAAAGTAAATATTTATTGCGCAAAATATCATACGCCGTCACATCATCGGCACGCAACATTTCAAAACGTGGGATATTCCGGCTGGCCAATGCGACACTCGGATCGCTCCCATCCAAAATTCCTAATATTTTTCCGCGCAGATTCAATGTCGATAGGATATTTGCGAAGTCTTTCGTCTTTGAGAAACGTTCTTTCAATTCATCAATAAAAATCAACTGCTTGTCCTGATATTTGGCGTTCAGGCTTTCGCGTAATGCAACACGACGCATTTTTTTTGGAAGCGCATATCCGAAGTCACGTGGGTGCGGGCCAAAAACAACTCCGCCTCCGATAAACTGCGGTGCCCGGGTCGTTCCTTGACGTGCACGGCCAGTTCCCTTCTGACGATACGGCTTCTTGCCTCCGCCAGAAACATCGCTTCGTTCCTTCGTCGAAACCGTACCCTGGCGCTGTGACGCCTGATACATTAAAACTGCCTGGTGCAAAATATCGGCGTTAACCTTTTTTCCGAAAATATCCTGCGATAATTCGATGTGCGTTGTCTCTTTCCCTTTTTTGTCTAAAACAGGCATTGTGACCATCTTACTTCTTACCTTTCGCCTTGGACTTACTTTGTTTCATCGGATTACGCTTCACAGCAACGCGAGCTGGTTTTTCTTCCAATGAACAATATTCCTTCTTATTAGAACGGTTGATCTCGACCAAACAATTCTTTCCGCCAGGCACAGCTCCTTTAATCAATAAAATATTATTTTCCGTATCGACTTCCATCACGCGCAGCCCTTGCACCGTCACCCTCTCTGCTCCCATATGCCCAGGCATATGCAAACCGCGATACGTCCGTGACGGTGTTGCGGAACACCCAATCGATCCCACCCTGCGGTGATGCATCGATCCATGACCAGCGGGGCCGCCCGTCCAATGCCAACGCTTCATGCCACCCTGAAACCCTTTGCCCTTTGACACCGATGACACATCAATAAAATCACCTGATTTAAAAATATCGGCTTTGATTTCTTGACCGACTTTATATTCCGCATTATCCTTGGATTCAAATTCTTTAATATACCGCATCGGAGCCAAACCAAGCTTCTTAAACAATCCCTTTTGAGGATTGGAGATCCGATTGTCTTTAACCGGGCAAAAACCCAAAGCGATCTTTCTCTTAGGCTCATCTTTAACAGCCAGCACAGAACACGGCCCCGCTTCCACAACGGTCACCGGGATCACGTTGCCATCCTTATCAAAAATGCGCGTCATCCCTAATTTTTTTCCTAATAATCCTCGAATCATTTTTATCTCTCAAATTTTTCTAGAACTGACATCTATGTATTATTGTTTAATTTCGACATCAACACCGGCGGGTAAATTCAGCTTTCTGAGTGACTCCACTGTTTTTGCTGTCGGCTCCAAAAGATCAATCAATCGTTTGTGAATCACCAAGTGAAACTGCTCACGGGCCTTTTTGTTCACATGAGGAGAACGCAAGACCGTGTAAAGCTCCTTCTTGGTCGGAAGGGGAACAGGCCCCGCAACCTTGGCCCCAGTACGAATAGCCGTTTCCACAATCTCCTGGGCAGACTGATCAATCAGTCGATGGTCATACGCCTTTAATTTTAATCGTATCTTCTGCATGATAAACCACTCTCATATATCCCGCCCTCTCAGTCGAGAGAGCGGGACAAGGATTAAAAACTTCATTTATTTGGATCACATTCTTCATCTTAGCTCCCATCGAGTCTAGCATTCTCTCAGTATGGTCTCTGCTTG
>CAZBHY010000103.1:0-5748 GCA_964491705.1 uncultured Planctomycetales bacterium | reverse complement strand
GCCTTGGCCGTCTTCTTTGAGGCTGCCTTGATTTTTCGTAACAACGCCTTCTCTTCGGAAAAAACGCCCTGAAGCTCGTCAATAAAACCCTTTAATTTTGCTGTTTTCTCAGCAGGGCATTTGGCCCGAATATATTCTTTTCCGATCTGGTAATACAATTTCTCTTTTTTTAAATTCAAGGCAGCCACATCAACATGCATCTTGCTTTTCTGAGAAAAGCGGATCAGTTCATCTTCCCCTTTCTTCGCCAAACGCGTCGCTTCCTGACTCACCTCCATCAACCTTTTTTTAATTTTCGGCCATTCCTTTTTGAAATCATATTGCTGTGTCATAATGTTCCTCCCTGTTGTCCCATCATCGATAATTCAAATTCGGCGCCAGCCACTGTTCAACCTCAGCAACAGCCACCCCTTTGCGTTGGGCGAAATCTTTGACCTGATCCCGCCCAATCTTGCCCAGCAAAAAATAGTGTGATTGCGGATGCGCAAAATAAAACCCGCACACCGATGACGCCGGATCCATCGCAAATGTCTCAGTCAAGCGGATGCCGGTATGGCGCGGCGCATCTAAAAGATCAAACACGGCCTGTTTCTGCGTATGATCCGGACAGCACGGATACCCCAAGGCTGGACGTATGCCACGATATTTCTCCTGAAGAATTTCCTCAAATGTAAGATGCTCGTTGGGAGAATATCCCCACCATTGCCTGCGCACCTGTTCATGCAATGTCTCGGCAAAGGCCTCAGCCAGACGATCCGCCAGGGCCTTGGCCATGATCATGCGATAATCATCTTTCGTTTTTTCAAACTGCTGGACAAAGGCCTTCAACCCGACCCCAGTGGTTACAGCGAACAGCCCAATATAATCCGCGATCCCGGTTTCTTTGGGCGCAATAAAATCCGCGAGCGCATCATACACATGAGATACTGTTTCCTGAGTTTTCACCGCCTGCTGACGCAATGTAGGAAAAACCGCCTGGACTTTTCTGCGATGCTCATCGCGATAAATCACAATGTCATCGCCTATGGCGTTAGCAGGAAAAAATCCTATCACACCCTTGGCTGTTAAGACCTTTCCATGGACGATCATTTCGAGCATGTCCTGCGCATCACGAAAAATCGTTCGGGCCTCTTGCCCCCGATGTTCATCCTGAAGAATATCAGGATATCGACCACGAAAACCCCACACCCAAAAAAACGGTGTCCAATCAATCTTCCGGCGGATATCCTCCAACGAAAAATCGGAAAAATTTTTCTGCCCCACAAATGTTGGACGCACCACATCCTCGGGAGTCCAATGAATCGGACAACGCGACGCCCGCGCCACAGACAACGGCACATAGGCGTGCTGAGACGATGCGTCAACAACCGCCGCCCGCAGGGCATCATAATTTTTAGCCACATCCTTCAAAAATTCATCCCGCCCCTGAGCATCCATCAACTTGCGGCAGACAACGGCACAATGCGAGGCGTCTGACGTATGCACGACCGGACCGCGATACACCGGGGCGATCTTAAGCGCCGTGTGTTTTTGGGAGGTCGTGGCCCCGCCGATCACCAGCGGGATTGCGAACCCCTGACGCTGCATCTCTTCGGCCACATGCACCATTTCCGCCAACGACGGCGTGATCAAACCACTGAGACCGATGATGTCTGCTTTATTCTCCCGCGCCAGATTCAAGATCCGCTCCGCTGGAACCATCACCCCGGCATCAATCACCCGAAAATTATTGCACGATAAAATCACACCGACGATATTCTTCCCAATGTCGTGAACATCCCCCTTGACCGTAGCCAAAACAACAGTGCCGGCGCTCTGATGCCGGCCGGATGGATGCTGCTGAATATATGGTTCCAGATACGCCACGGCCTTTTTCATCACGCGCGCACTCTTGACCACCTGAGGCAAAAACATCTTGCCTTCCCCAAATAATCGCCCGACTGTATTCATTCCATCCATCAACGGACCTTCGATCACATCCACAGGACGATCAACCGTCTGCCGCGCCTCTTCGACATCCTGATCAATAAAATCCGCAATGCCTTTGACCAGCGCATAGGTCAAACGCTCTGTGACAGGCGCCTGCCGCCATTCCAACACATCCTCGGATCGCTGCCCATCACGCTGAACTGTCTGTGCAAATGTGATCAATGCCTCTGTCGCTCCTGGATAACGGTTCAACAGCACATCCTCAACGCGTGTTAAGAGCTCTGGATTAATCTCGTCATAAACACCCAGCATCCCGGCATTCACAATACCCATATCCATTCCTGCCGCAACCGCATGATACAAAAACACTGTGTGCATTGCCTCACGCACCGCGGTGTTGCCCCGGAACGAAAAGGAAATATTGCTCACGCCTCCTGAAATCCGGCAATGCGGCAAGGTCGCCTTAATCTCTCGCACCGCATCAAAAAAATCAACGGCATAATGATTATGTTCCTCCATGCCGGTCGCGACCGCAAAAATGTTGGGATCAAAGATAATGTCCTCCGGCGGGAAACCAATCTCCTCGGTCAAAATACGATACGCACGACAACAGATCTCAACCTTTCTGGCCTTGGTGTCCGCCTGTCCCTTCTCATCAAAGGCCATCACCACAACTGCAGCGCCGTAACGCCGTATGCACCGCGCCTTGTCCTTAAATGGCACCTCCCCTTCTTTCAGACTGATCGAATTGACCACGGATTTTCCCGCCACCCGCTTCAACGCCGATTCGATCACAGACCAGTCCGATGAATCAATCATCACAGGCACACGCGCGATGTCCGGCTCTGCGGCGATCAGATTTAAAAAACGAACCATGCAGGCCTCGGCATCGAGCATGGCCTCATCCATGTTGATGTCGATCATCTGCGCGCCAGACTCGACCTGTTGGCGGGCCACAGACAACGCAGACTCAAAATTCCCTTGCCGAATCATATCCGCAAATTTTTTTGATCCCATGACATTAGTCCGTTCGCCAATATTGATAAAATTAGTCTCGTCTGTAATGACCAGCGCCTCCAAACCGCTATAGGCAGAACGCACGGCAATGTCCGGTTTCTGTCTGGGCACTACGCCATCCAATGCACGCGCAATGACGCGAATATGTTCCGGCGTACTCCCACAACAACCACCGGCGATATTGAGAAGACCACGCTGTGCAAACGCCCTCATCAGACCAGCCATCTGCTCGGGCGTCTGAACATACTGTCCCAATTCATTGGGCAATCCCGCATTCGGATACGCACTCAAATAACAATCCACCTTGGCTGACAATTCCTCACTATAAGGACGCATCGCATCAGCACCCATGGCACAATTCAAACCCATGCTTAACGGCCGTGCATGTTTTAACGATATCCATAACGCCTCGATGGTCTGACCGGACAGATTGCGTCCGCTGGCATCCGTGATGGTTCCAGAAATCATCACAGGAATATCTGCGCCATACTCCACTCGGTAACGCTCAATCGCAAACAATGCCGCCTTAGCGTTCAGGGTGTCAAAAATCGTTTCCACCAAAAAAATATCCACACCGCCTTCTGCCAGGCCGCAGACTTGTTCATAATAACTGCCTGCCAGATCATCAAAGGTCACGGCGCGAAATCCCGGGTCATTGACATCAGGAGAAATCGATGCCGTCCGATTGGTCGGGCCCATCGATCCTGCGACAAAACGCGGCTTGTGCGGCGTACGCTTTGAAAAATCATCCGCAGCCCTCCGGGCAATCTGGGCAGATTCAACATTCATCTGGCGCACCACGGATGACAGCTGATAATCCGCCATACTGACGGCATTGGCGCTGAAGGTGTTGGTTTCAATAATATCCGCGCCAGCCTCCAGATATTCCCGATGGATACAATCAATCACATCCGGGCGGGTCAGCGACAGAAGATCATTGTTCCCTTTTAGCGGAATCGGGTGGTGTGCGAATCGTTGCCCACGGAAGTCCTCCTCTGACAAGGCAAACCGCTGGATTACTGTTCCCATCGCCCCGTCCAGGATCATGATGCGCTGATCTAAAATTTTTTCTAATTGCTGTCTTTTTCTCATAACGTAAAAAATTGTAACACAAAAAAAGGCAAAAATGTCACTGTTTTAAAAATTGCTGAACACCTGTTTCAAAACCGCGATCGCCCGGGATTGATCCATAAAATAAGGGCTGGTGGCAATGGTAATAAACGCGCTCTGCTCAATGACATGACGGATAAATGCCAGCCGCTTGTCAAATGGAATGTAATTCATATCCGGCGAAAAAATATCCAAGTCAATATCCGCAATGTACGGACCATCCACGGGCCGCTCAAACTTGTCCTCCGCATCAATCAGCCGCACATCCGTAAACATCTCTGCTTGTACCGCCGCGTTAAGAAAATTCCCCACGTTGAGATCATGATTGACATAATCACAAATATCTCGGACCGTACTATTCTGCCAAAAATTTTTTTCCAAAACACGTGCAGGTGCGCGCATGTCTTTGTGCTGATCGACATGAACGACGGGACACTGCGCCTTCCATGACCCTGTCATCAGACCCATGACCCAGAACGCAAAGGCATGATTGTGATTATCACAAATAAAAATCTCCTTGTCACGGTGCCGCCAATAAACAAAACATTGCAATCCATGAACATTCCTTTCACGTCCCTCAAAAAATTCACTGAAGACAATTTGATCACCCACACGAACATCTTCGAGCGTTCCGCAGCATAGCGGCGGGACATAAATACTTTTATTGCAACGTTTTAAAAACGAAAAGGCATTGTTCCCAATGGGCGCATCGAGAAAAAATCCGCAATAATATCTCTGAAATTCTTCAAAAATAAGCAACCGGTTGCCCTGCGTCACAAAATCGCCCTGCATATACATCACCCCTCATCGTCATTTTTGAAAATTATTGTTTATTTTTTCAAAAAAATGTCTGTATAATACAACATAATGATTAATCCATTGACTTTCATTTTTGATTTCGACGGAACCATCGCAGATACCCACCATTATATCGTGGAAATCAGCAACAAGCTTTCCGAAGAATTTCATTACGCAAAGATTCGTCCGGAAGAGCTGTCAGAACTCAAACACAAAACAGCGCAAGAGATCATCCGCCATCTGAACATCCCCCTGCTCAAAATCCCCACGATCATTGCACGGGCCAAAAAAGAATTTCAAAACGACATCCTTGATCTGAACCCCATCCAGGGATTAAACGAAATCCTGCCGGCGATTAAATCCGCCGGTATACAGATTGGCATTCTCTCTTCCAACGCGATCGATAATATCAAGACCTTTTTAACACATCACGGTTTAGACATCTTTGATTTTGTGCATTCCACCCCGAGCATCTGGGGGAAACATCTCTGCCTGAACAAGCTGATCGCAACAAAAAACATCCCTCTGGAATCCATTATCTATATCGGCGATGAGCTGCGTGATATCCAGGCAGCAAAAAAACTTGGCGTCAAGGTCGCCGCCGTCACCTGGGGATACAATTCCGAAGAATCTCTTAAAAAACTTAACCCCGATTATCTATGCCACCACCCGTCTGATCTGCTCAACCTGATTCTGCTCAACGCTTCACCCGCATGATTTCCAAAAATACTTTTTCATAGACAATCGACGTTCATGCCCTTAAACCCGCAGCTGTCTCACTCACATACCATGTCAATCCTCATCATGCCTGCTTACGAAATTTCGTCATAAAAAAACCGTCATAAGCGCCATCAGGCAAGACCCGAACGCATCTCCTCACCTGATCGTTGAACA
>CAZBHY010000102.1:0-5919 GCA_964491705.1 uncultured Planctomycetales bacterium | reverse complement strand
ATGCTTTTTTTATGCTGAAAAAGATATTCAATCGGATCTTCGATCGTAACGATATGCTTATTCTGGGTTGCATTAATATGCTCAATCATCGCCGCAATGGTTGTTGATTTTCCGCTGCCTGCCGGCCCGCACAGCAGCACCATCCCGCTGGATTCATCACAAAATTTTTTCAACAGATCCCCTGGAAGATGCAAATCCTCAAACGAAGGGATCTGCGATTTGACATGGCGGGCCACCAGGGCCGGGGTCCCACGCTGAATAAACATGTTCACACGAAAACGCCCGATCTCCGGTTCAATATAAATAAAATCCACCCCATGATGTTCATCAAATGTCGCTTTTCGAAATCCCTCTCCCAGCATAAACTCTGTAATACGGTGCATCTCTTTCAGGGAAACGATCTCATCAGAAATTTCCTGAACCAGGCCATGGATCCTGGCCCGCGGCTTTGAGTTGACGCTCAAAAAAATATCCGATGCTTCTTTGGCGATCATCTGCTCGAATAATTGACGAATATTCATCAGTGCTCCTCGAGAAAAGGGACAGCGCCCTTTTCAATGTGATGTTTAATCATCCGCTCCATTTTCAGAAGCTTTTCTTTATCCCCGTTATCCTGCCCTGCATATTTTCCAAAAGTACCGTCTGATTTTACCACACGATGACACGGAATCATAAGAGGAAACGGGTTTTTTCGCAGCGCCGTTCCCACCGCGCGCACCGCATGAGGATGCCCAATCTGATCAGCGACCCACTGATACGTACGTGTTTCTCCTAGAGGAATCCGCATCACGGCCTGCAGCACCTTGCGCTGAAAAGGAGTGAGCGAATATTCATTGGCATGATCTGGCAGTGTAATGTTCATCGTTCAATTTTCTGCATCATCGACGGCCTGGGAAGACTGTTTTTCCCCGTAAGGTCCGATGATACGCAACGGCGAACCGGTGTGCCTCGTCCCGGCAACGTTGCAGAAGTTTTAACCCCAAAGAATCCTTGAATAAAACAACAGGCTTACGCCTACCCGGCAAAAAAACTTCCTCCTCACGCTTGGCCAACGCGACAATCGGAATTTCAACGCCCAACAGAGATAATTCCCGACACGCTGCTGACAGCTGTCCCTTGCCTCCATCGATAATAATAAGATCCGGAAACAGTTTTTTTTCATCGCGCAATCGCTGATAGCGCCGCCTGACCACTTCAGCAATCATCTGATAATCGTCAATCCCCTCCACTGTCTTGATTCGAAACCGCCGATAATGTGCCTTGTCTGGTCGCCCATTTAAAAAAGAAACCATTGATCCGACGCTCTGATGACCCATAGTGTTAGAAATATCAAACGTCTCAATGCGCTGAGGAAGACGCACAAGATGAAAAGCCCGCTGAATCTGTTCCGCTTCCTTAAAATAATTCACATCTCCGGTGCCGGAATATAACGCCCCAATGGCACGAATCTGATCACGCACCTCCGCCGCCTTCTCAAAACACCGCATCTGTGAAAACTTCTGCATATCCTGCGATAATCTTTTATAAAGCAGATCCTTCTTTCCTTGCAGAATCCATTGAACACGCCGTATTGTCTTTTGGTATTCCTGCCGTGTCTGTTTTTTTTCGCACGGGGCTGCACATAATCCCATATGAAAATCCAGACATGCCTTGTCCGGCATCGGATCGCACGTACGAAATGGAAAAATCCTCCGGATGATCTGCAGTGCTTCACGAATCAATGTGACACTGGTATACGGCCCATAATAAACAGAATCCGCTGCGCGCTGACGCGGGCGGACAATGGCAATACGGGGAAAGTCCTCACCAGTGATTTCAATATATGGATATGTCTTATCATCACGCAAATCCACATTATATTTAGGCTGATATTGTTTAATCAGTGCCGCTTCAAGGATCAAGGCCTCTGCTTCACTCTCTGTCAGGATATAGTCAAGATCGCAAATCTTTTCAACCAGAAAATCTGTTTTACTGACCATCGTGCGTTTCCGAAAATAGCTCTGCACACGCTTACGCAGATCAACCGCCTTGCCGACATAAATCACCCGGCCGGCATCATCTTTCATCAAATACACACCGCTCACCGATGGAAGATCTTTGACCTCTTTGATCAAGCGATCGTTCCGTTGCCCCTTGGCCATCGCGTTATCCTTTGCTTTGATCCACAACTTTTGCGCCCTGCTCCCTGATCCACGCAACCGCTCGTCTAGCCTGATGTACATCAAAATAATAACATGCCGCCATATAAACTGCTGTTCCCAACGCCGGAACCAGAAATAGACAGACAATATCGTTCCACCATCCGCAAAAGATATACCATATCCACTTGGTCAGCAGCCCCGCTAAACATGCTGACATCATAATCCGAACCACAAAAATCCGCAGCCCATCAAGAAGGCCGCCGACACGCCGATTCATCAGCCATAAGAGCAGCGAAAAATTAATCACCGCGCCGATCGAGCTCGCCAAGGCGATGCCCGCCACCTTCATCGGCCACATCAAGATAAAATTTAACACTGCATTGATCACCAGGCACGCTGCCGCGACCTTAACCGGAGTTTTCGTATCCTGCATAGAATAAAAAGCCGCCACTAGGATTTTGATGCCTCCAAACGCAAACAGCCCAATCGCATAAAATAACAATGCCGACGATGTCACCGCTGTTGAATATCCATCAAAAGCGCCACGCTCAAACAAAATACGAATAATTGGGCCGGATAAAACCATCGTGATAATCGAAATCGGCGCCATCACAAATAAAATATTCTGCACGGCAAAGACCAGCGTTGCCCGAAGCCGCGGAATATCTTTTTGAGCGGAAAAAGACGCCAGTGTCGGCAAAATCGCTGACGCCAAAGCTACCCCAAACACCCCCATCGGAAGCTGAATAATACGGTTGGCATAATAAACCGCAGAGATCCCTCCCGCTCCCACGATGGAGGACAACGATGCGCAAAACGTATCCACAAAAATCGTCAGCTGATATACGCCCGCACCAACCATACGCGGTAAAAGCAATGAGCCGACTTTGAATACACCCGGGTGTCGCAAGGTCGCCGGTCGCTGGAAATGATACCCGATTTTGAACAGCGGAGGAATTTGGACCGCGAACTGCAGCACCCCTCCAATCAAAACCCCCGCCGCCAAACCATACACTGGTTCTGTAAGAAATTTTACGGACAATACGGTGCTCACAATAATGGCGACATTCAGAAGACACGGACTGAATGCTGGAACGGAAAACTTGCGAAACGTATACAAAATCGCCATGCTATACGCTGTCAGACCAATAAAAATAAGATACGGAAAAAGAATCTTGGTCAATCGAATGGTTAACAATAACTTTTCCGGATTGGCCAAAAACCCCGGAGCCAAAATCCGGATAATCAGCGGCGTAAATATGATCCCGAACAAGGTAATGGCGCTTAAAACCAGCATTGCCAACACCAAAATCACCGAAACAAACCTCCAGAACTGCTCTTGTTTATCCCGGTGCAAATATTCGGATAGAACAGGGACAACCGCGGAATTCGCAGCCCCCTCACCCACCATATCCCGAAAAAGGTTGGGAATGCGGAACGCAACAAAAAAGGCATCCGCGCGGAACCCTGTTCCGAAAAATTTTGCCAAAATAATATCCCGCACAAACCCAAGGATCCTTGAGGTCAGCGTACCCAAGGAAATGATAGACATCGACCTCATCAATGACCGCAAAGAGTTCAGCTGGGAAAATTTTTCCGTTGACATTTATATAGCCCTTTGATATATTATTGCCCTTAATTCAGAAAGGGGTGATACCAGTGCCACAAAGACGCTCAGGAATCAAAGAATTACGCAAAAATAAAAGAAACCGGCTTCATAATCTGGATATTAAAACAGAATTAAAAAAGACGGTGAAAGCCTATAAAGCAACGATTGCCTCAGATCAGCCCCAAGATGCTGAAAAAAAATTAAAAGACGCACATCAGAAACTGGATAAAGCGGTCAAACGCAATCTCATGCATCGCAATACCGCAGCACGTAAAAAATCTCAATTATCCAAGGCATTGTCCGCCAAATAATTTCGTTTATCTTTTCAATAAAAGGCTCATCTTGGAAATCACGACTTCCAGGGCCTGTTCCGGCGGCAATCTGCTACGCTTAATATTTAAATCGGCCTCCTGCAAAAACAGGAGGCCTTTTTCAAACTCCTCCTGCCCCATTCGCGCACGGGCTTCTTTGCCCCAGAACCACACCAGCCCTCCCATAATCTGCAAAGGATGACTCCCGTCGTCTATAATCTGATGAAGGACGGTCAATGCCTCAGCGGGCCGACCCGCCATCAGCATACGTGTCACCGCAAAAATATTTTCTTTATCCGGAAGAAAAAATGCCTTAACAGAAAAAAAAGACCGAATCTTTTTAACAAATGGATCGCGGTCGGTCCAATCGCCTTCCACAATCAAGCGGGTCTGCCGCTGATCTGAGGTCACAAAATCCACCAAAAGATCTTGCTGCGGCGATTTCAGCGCATCTCCGCCGCGAATCACCACTAACCGCTCCTGCGCAACCGCAGGCAATGCGAAAAGAATCCGTTTCAGCTCTTCCGAAGAAGTCTTCTGCGCATAAAGAACATCATAGTCAAAATTTTTCGAATCAGAGGACGGGAGGAATTTAGTTTTTAAGGAAGCAATATGGTCTTCTTTCAAACAGATGTCATTGCCTATAATTAAATAGTGCGTCATGTGCGTTCGCGATCACCATCAATCAACGATTAAAAATCCGGAAAATCTTGTGTGCGGTTGTTAAGAATGTCACCAATCTTCGATTGTCCGTTCAACAATACGACGCGCCAAATCCACCATGGCCTCTTGCATCGCGGACTCTTCGCTGGTTGCCTGGGCTCCAGCAGTAAAATACGTGGCCTGCCCGATAAACCGGTTATAAGCCCACATCGGCGCATCGCTGCCGGTCTCCGCAAGCGACAATTTTGTCACAATCTGAATCCGATATTCCTGGACATCATCGTCATCCGTATACCTCAACGGATTACGCTGATAATCAACCACCTCACCTGTCAGCACCAAATCGGCCTCTTCGGGAGCTGCGGTCACCCGTAGATTGCCATCAAATAAAAACCGGTCAACAATCGCATCCCGAACCTTCACCTCTAATAGAGGAATATACACACTGCGGTCACCTGTGGCCGTCGTATAATCCATGCTGTTTTTAAACGGCTCAATATACACGGTTTTCAATCGTGCCGGTAACGCGGAACGCGTCGTATAACCGCAGCCATAAACGCTGCTGATCAGACATAGGCATAAAAAACACATAAATTTTTTCATTATTTTTTCCCTAATGCGTTCAAACGGTCCGATGCCTTTTGAGCCCAAATGGTCCCCTCATATTGACTGACGATCGAAGAATAATATGTTGCGGCCGCATCCAATTGTTTCTGCTTTTCATAAAACTGAGCCACTAAAAAACTATTCTCTGCCTCTTTGTCCTTCAATTGCGCAATACGTTCCTGAGCTTGCTCTGACAACTGAGCCTCAGGATAATCTTTCACAAATTCTTTGAACCCTTGAATGGCCGTCTCTGTGATCTGCTGATCGTATGCAGCCCCAGCTGAGCGCTCCGCATCCGCCAAAGCGATCTGATAACGCGCGGCCTTGGCCCACTCACTGTCAGGATAATCATTGACAGTTTTTTCAAAGGCATCCCGCGCCTCTTGCAACAATCCTTCTTCTTTCAAAAACAAGCCAATTTTATACTGGGCAGATGGCGCATATTCACCATACGGCGCATTTTTGATCACATGCGTAAAAATCTTCTCAACATTCACATCCGAAGAGGTCACCTTTGACCAGAAACCCGTCTTTTGCCCGATCGTTCCTTCCAGCAGACGGGAGCCCATCTCATACTGCCGCGTAACCA
>CAZBHY010000101.1:0-5925 GCA_964491705.1 uncultured Planctomycetales bacterium | reverse complement strand
ATGTCATCATAGTATCAACCGATCCAATCGCGCAGAAAATGCTGCAAGACTCGCAACACATCATCACAGCGTTGCTCAAAATAAATCAATTGTCATTTGCCCAAGACGCCGTCAGCAGCCAAGACTCGGCCACCGGGATAATTCATAATGTCAAATATATTATTCCTCTGAAAAATGTTATCGATATTGACAAGGAAAAACAGCGAATGGCCGAAGAACTCCGCACGCTGAAATCCGCGATCAAACAGATTGAACAACGATTAGCCAATGCGGAATTCCTCAAAAAGGCCCCCGTGGATGTTATCACCAAAGATCGCGCTCGACTGGACGGATTTTACACCCAAATGAATCATCTGAACGATGTGCTTTCCGGTATGTAGGGACATCATGACAAGGATAAATTATGCAACGGCAAATTAACAAAATTATCAATCGGGCCTTAAAAGAAGACCTGAGCGATAAAGACCTCACAACAAATATTTTATTTGATAAAAACAACTTGTCAGAAGCCTATATCATGACACGGGAAAAGGCGCTGATCTGCGGTGTCAATATTGTCAAACGCATCTTCCGAACCCTTGACCCATGTATGACCATCATCTGTTACAAAAATGACGGTGACCTGGTCAGCTGCAACACAAAAATTATCGCCCTCAAAGGAAAAACACGGGCACTGCTTTCTGGAGAGCGAACAGCGCTAAATTTCCTTTCTTATCTATCCGGCATTTCCACCCTGACCCATAAATATGTCGAAAAAGTCAAACCGCACCCTGTGCAAATTATGGATACGCGCAAGACAACGCCAGGGCTGCGCGTCTTAGAAAAAATGGCGGTACGGGTTGGCGGAGGGATCAACCACCGTTTTAATCTTAATGAGATGGCCATGATCAAAGACAACCACCGCATCGCTCACGCACGGGAATCGACCATTCGAGCGGCCATCGAAAAAGTGCGCCGACGCACACACAAACAAATTTGTGTTGAAGTGGATAATATCCCCGAGTTCAAAAGTGCCCTGGAGGCAGAGCCGGATATCATCCTCCTCGACAATATGGATTGTGCCCGAATGAAAAAAGCCGTTCGATTACGCAATGCCTCCGGAAAACTCTGCCTTCTTGAAGCCTCAGGCGGTGTCAACCTCAGAACTGTTGCGGACATCGCTCAAACCGGCGTTGACAGAATCTCAGTGGGGGCGCTAACACACTCCCCCGGGACCATCGACTTTACCATGGAGTTTATATAATGAAATTCACCACGTCACGCATCATTATTTTTCTTTTTTTCATCACAATCCCCATTGCCCAAGCGACAGCGCAAACACCAGTTTCTAACGCCAGCACAATGGGCAACGACATTTCCCCTCTGATCGCAAATGGCACGATTTTCGATGATACCCTGCTCCTAGAAGGGTTCACGCAGCGTTATCGTAATGAATCTCAGGACACCTTATTCGCAATGATCCAAGATGAAACGCTCGATGACATGAAAATCGCGGCTGCTGTTCGGGCCTTCCGATTAGAATATGCCCTCAAAATTTTCTCCAGAGAAAAAGAGCAGGCAGAAATTACTCTCATCCGACAACTGAACCGATCCGATTCACCTTTTGTCAGTGTTGAAATTATGCATACATTATGCCTGATAGATCGTTATAAATATTTTCACATTTTTGTCCCGCAGTTAATACAAAAACTCGACCATTATAATGAAACCATTAACGGTTCTGCCTATGCGGCTATTAATGAAATTATTGAAAAAGGCAACAACCGTTCTCGAGAAGCGCGAATCGTCTTTAATACATTACGAAAAATTTTATTTTTGTCCAGACGCCGGCTTGCTCAAATAAAAACACCCGATACACGACTCGCTCAAAAATTAAAAATTCTGAAATGGTCCATTAAAGTTTTAGGAAGCCAGGAAATCAAACGGCTGCCAAAAGAGGCCATCAATCTTTTATAAGCACAGTGACATCCCCCTTATCAGACAAAAAATTCTAATAGAGAAAAGAGGGGGGAGGAGATACGCGAACCATAGTTATCCCGTCAGCCTTGATTTTTTTATGGCGAAATTAAAATAATAAGATATTCCGTATTCAAAAAATTTTTATATAATAACAGTAACGGTGGCGTTGACATCCATCAACATAAAAAGGAATATACTCTGTGATTATTTTTTATGTTATCACTGTAATTGTTTTTATCGTCCTAGGACTTCTGTTCTGGCGGATTTGGACCGATCCTGAAAATGGCAACCAAGCTAATATCCCCAAAAACGACCGTGATACCATCACCGCTGCTCATCTGCTCAATCGCATAGGATTAGAAAAAAATAGTATCAACGCCCCTCCAAAAAATACAATCGCATCATTGCTATCAATGATGTCACGATCAAAAAAGACAACTGATTCAGTCCGCGCAAATGCGCAAGCGCCATCTAAAGAGCAATTAACGGAAAATACCAGTGCGCCGCACTCCGGGACAGCAGCGCTGCGCCTGGATAGCAGTAACCCACTGCCATCCTCCATTGAAACAGATGTTGAATTATCCATAAAAAATGATGCGCTTCAAAAAGAAAATCAAATATTAAATGAAAAATATAAAAAAATTGAACTCCTGCTTGAAGAAAAGATCAAAGAACTTGAAAAAAACCAAAAAGAACTCGATAGCGAGAAAAAACACCGTAAAGAGTTCAATAAAGTCAAAGACCTCTTAGAAAAAGAAATTAAAGAAGCGAAGGAAAACACCAAACGTGCAGAATCTGATTGGCAATCCGCCAAGGCAGAACGCCTCACAGGAAATAACCGCATTCTCCAACTTGAGGAAAAGATTAAACTTATTGAAAAAGAATCAAATGCAAAAGATGGGCTTTTAAAAGAGTTGCAAGAGAAAATTTCTCTCTTAGAATCCCAACAATCCAGCACCAGCACGCCGAATCTCGCGGATGTTCCGCCATCACATAATGACGATACGACTGCTCAAAGCGCCGAGTCAACGACAGCGACAACCAACAATCAAACCCCTGAGCCACCGCCGCCTGTTCACTCAGAAAGCGAAAGTGCAGCTACTACGATGCCACCGCCATCAGACGACATACACGTATCCAACCTTACACCGATTTCGAATTTAGAAAATAACTATGAAACCGTTAGCGCGACTCATCCGAACAAGGAGGAGGCTCCTCCTGTTCAAAATACCACCGACAATACGGAAACCGATGCTGGCAACGACCCACAGCCTCAGCAACCATCGACCAAAACCAAAGACGTGCCTGATCCCTTAATCTCAGACCAAAACGAGGGTCTCTCAGCCGCAGAGCCAATTCCTGTTAACGAGAATGGTGGGAATTCTCCAGAAAATACAAATCAAATTGATGATCAAAGACCCCCGGCTGATGGAATCGAAGACAAGCACCCAGGCGACCAAAATCCCGTAAAAAAAGCCGATGCCACACATCTCCCTCCTGATATTTTTCAGGACATTGAAGAACAATTCCGAAAGATTGAAAGTGAAATGAATATCACCAAAGAGAACCAAAATATTGAAACCGAAGATAGCCCCGAAAAAGAGGCCGGCGAAGACGCATAAAAAATTTAAACACAACAATCAACCGAAGGATCTACGATGCAATTCCGATGGGCATATTTATGTGTATCTTTTTCCCTGATACTCGCAGCAATGCCTGGTGTTGCACGATCCCAACACCAAGGAGAAACAACACCAATGGGCCAACAGACAATTGTTGTTCTCGAAACAAACCAGGGAGATATTGAAATAAAGCTCTATGACGATATCGCTCCGAAAACATGCGAAAATTTCCGCCAGTTAATCCAAAATGGATATTATGATGGAATCATTTTCCACAGGGTGATTCAAAATTTTATGATCCAAGGGGGGGACCCCACAGGAACCGGCAGGGGGGGGCAAAGCATTTGGGGAAAACCATTCAAGGACGAAGTCAACCCTAAGGTAACATTTAACCGTTCCGGCCTCCTTGCGATGGCCAATGCCGGACCCAATACCAACGGCAGTCAATTCTTTATTACCACCCAATCGACTCCCTGGTTAAACATGAAGCACACGATATTTGGGGAAGTGATCAACGGAATGGATGTCATCACCAAGATCGAAAATTGCCAGGTTGACCATGGGGACAAACCAATCGTGCAACAAAGCATTATCAGAGCATACCTAAAATAAATCACATTATCTGATAAACTGATAGAGGCGCACAAAAATATAAAAACTTCTGGGGCAACTGCTTACAAAAACCAATTAGTTAACATAACATATATTATAGGAAGTAAATAATATATCAAATACTCTATATTCCTAGCAAGGCCTTATCACATTCTAATATATGTACTCCCTGAAAAATACGACATGTCTAAGCGACAAGCCTCTTTAATTGCAGAAAAACTTATTTCAAGGCTGCCCTGGCGGTCAACGCTCCGGATTGAAGACGAATTTTTTTATTGCGGGCTTTGAAATCATCAAACTCTTCCTGAACAACATTCAGCTGCAATTCTTTTTTTGTTACCCCGATTTGAGCGCTACCCATGCGGATTTTAATCACTTTTCCGTTAACCAAGGCATCGGCAATTTTTTTCCGTGCCTGTCGTAGAATCCGCCCAAAGCTTGAACGCGACAATCTCATCGCCTGGGCTCCTTGACGCTGATCAAATCCCTGGAAATCAGCCAATTTCAAGGCCTCAAATTCTTCAATGGCCAGCTCAATCTCATCCGGTCGCCCCGGCCGCCCCCGTGGACTGAATTGAATGACCTTTGGCATTTTTTGAACAAACCGCACTTTTTTCGGCCGGCCGACCTGATGCATATGCACCGCCTGTTAAAGTCCTGTTATATTTGAATACATGCCCAAAAGAAACACCACATTATTTTGAGCATATGCTAATAATTAATATACTGTTTGTCAGCCGCTGCGTAAAGAAAATTTCAGCCTTTTTCTATTGCGAAATTCATTAGGTTTTAAATATGATTAAGATGACACTGCGGTGGATAATAATTTCGCCAAGCTGACCAAATGGCCGGAGTTGGCTTCGATATGAGCATTGGGTTTTTTGCTATGAATATTCAAAACACCAAAAACCCGATTATGTCGGGCAATAGGCATGACCATCGATTCTTTGATGTCCGGTCGCGTTAAAAAAGGCTTAAGACGATCTTCGCCTTCCTGGCCCTTAATAAAAAAACAACGATTTTCTTCTGCAGCAATCCCTGCGATTCCCTCGCCCATGCGCGTGTATGATGAACTGATATACTTATCACTCAACCCTCTGGCCACGCGGATCATCATCTGCTTGTTGTCCTTATCAAAAACCATGATCGATCCCGATTCCGCTCCTGTCAGTTTTAGGGCGACATCCAGCACGGAAATCAAAAGATCATCCTCATGAATTTCCTTATATAATCCCTTGGCGACCTTATCCACTGATTGCGAAAGGTCGCTCCGCTGCAAATGCCATTTCTTTAAACGGCGATTTTCCAAACCAATGCTGATAAATTCGGCTGCGATTGATGCCAACAAATCTAAAATAGCATTCATCGCAAGATACGAAACCGCCCGCATCTCCCTCATTTGGTCCAATAAACCATCAATGGCGATGCCTTCAGCGCTCGCAATCTCTAAATATTGATCATCCGGCAACCGCCGGTTCATAATCACTGGACCAACCATCATGTAGGCCATCACGCGTCCATGAATTTTTAGAGGAACAGCAAAGACATGAAACCCGATTTCGGAACGATATTCATAATATTCCCGATACGGAAGAAATTTTTTTAAAATAATCTGTCCATTCTCTCCGCTGCCTTCCAGCAATGACGACAATATCCGGCACCCGCAAGCCTCACTCCATTTTGTCGAACAAACGCCAAGGATCGGATTCCCAGAGGCATCAACCAAAAAAAT
>CAZBHY010000100.1:0-5926 GCA_964491705.1 uncultured Planctomycetales bacterium | reverse complement strand
ATCGGTGAAAATCCTGACCGCCAAGGGCTCAAAAACACCCCACAAAGAGCGGAACGTGCGATGAAATTCTTGACGCAAGGGTATCATCTCGACCTTGACCAAATCATCAATGGCGCAATCTTTGAGACGGATAATGATGAAATGGTAATCGTTAAGGACATTGAATTATATTCTCTCTGTGAACATCATCTTTTACCATTTTTTGGAAAATGTCATGTGGGCTATCTTCCCAACGGAACAGTGCTTGGTCTGTCAAAAGTCGCCCGTGTTGTGGACGCGTTTGCACGCCGTCTGCAAATTCAAGAAAACCTCACACAACAAATCGCAAAAACCATCATGCAATACACCGGTGCTCTGGGAGTTGGTGTCGTCATCGAGGCCCAACATTTATGCATGATGATGCGTGGCGTAGAAAAACAAAATTCTGTGATGATCACATCCTGCATGCTGGGGGCCTTTCGCAACGATCCATCCACACGTTCAGAATTCCTCAGTTTAATAAAAAAATAACACGCTCCTAGCAAAACCGTACAATCATGTTGCACGTCGTTTTTCATCTGGTACACGCATCAGAGAATAAAATACAGCACGAATACTGTTGAGAAAGGTAAAATGATGTTTAGATATCTCATGATCCTCTTTGTCATTCTTCCCGCGCTTGAGCTCACAATTCTCATCCGTACCAGTGCATCTATTGGAGCGGGAAATACAATTATGATCATTATCATAACGGGAATCGCAGGCGCTTACCTTGCCCGTTTGCAAGGCTTTCTAGTCATCCGAGACATTCAAACCCAGATTGAGCGGGGCATCATGCCCACACAACACATGCTGAATGGTCTGATGATTTTTTGTGGAGGGATCTTGCTTCTCGCCCCAGGCCTGATTACAGATACCATTGGGTTCCTGCTATTAATCCCATACACCAGAAATCTTTTTCAACACATTATCCAGAAAAAATTTGAAGCAACTGTATATAGAGAAGAGGCCCAGCCCGATTCGCTCAGGCGCTCCCCGTTATTGCATGATGATTTTGAAGATGCAGACTTTCACGAATAGCGTTCATCATACTCTTTTTTGATTTTATTTTTTCGAAAAACCCATGTTTTTTTCTTCGTCTTTCTAACGGGTTTCCTTTCAACATCTTACACCATGCCTGTTGGACACCCCGGGCTTGCCGCCCAGCAAAGACATATGCTATTCTTTTAGCCGTTAACCACGCAAAAAAATGAAAATAAAAAAACGCCTACAATTTGTTTTGGTGATTATTATTTCACTGATTAATGTCACAGCCGCCCAGGCAACGTTCTTCAGGACATCAGAAATGTTTGTCCAAGGTGCGGTGCCTGACGTGACGCAGTCTGCGACAGAAATACCAGCCCTCACTGGTGTTGCCTCGTGGTATTCAAAGGAATCGCCCGGAATCCGGCCCACAACGGCCAATATGGAAATTTTCGATGATACTGCATTGACATGTGCCATGTGGGATGCCCCGTTTAACCAACGCATCCGCGTCACCAATCTTGAAAATGGTCAATCTGTGGTGGTTCGCGTCAACGATCGCGGCCCACATAAGCGACTAGTGCGACAGGGGCGAATTATTGATTTATCCAAACGTGCCTTTCAAGAAATCGCCGGACTCAAACAAGGCCTTGTTCGGGTCAAACTAGAATTTCTTTAATCTCCATTTCCATCCAAAACACATCACTGCACAATTACTCAGTATTCCAAACGCCTTTTTTTGTTTTTTTCTTGCAAAAATGATTTTGCTTGGTAATATGAAAAAGCAATTGTCACTGTTTCTAAAATTTTATGACCAGACCGACAAAAAGAAGGACGTTATGCGCTTAAAAAATCAAATCGCATTAATTACAGGATCCGCCCGTGGCATTGGCAAGGAAATCGCCTTAACCTTTGCAAAAGAAGGGGCAACCGTCATCATTTCGGATATCAATGAATCCTGCGCGCAAGAAACTGCCAAAGAATTTACCGCAAACGGTTTTCAGGCTGATGCCTTTGCCTGCAATGTCGCTGACATGAAAAATGTCCAGGCAATGACCGACAAAATTCTTGACATTCATAGTCGCGTTGATATATTAGTTAACAATGCGGGCATCACCAAGGATAATTTATTCCTTCGCATGACGGAAGATGAATGGGATGCCGTTCTTACGGTGAATTTAAAAGGCGCATTCTGCAGCACCAAGGCATTGGCAAAAAGTATGCTCAAGGCCCACAAGGGCAAGATCATTAACATTGCGTCCATTGTTGGTGTCATTGGAAATGCTGGTCAGGCCAATTATTCAGCCAGCAAGGCTGGATTGATTGGGTTCACCAAATCGTTAGCCCGTGAATTTGCATCACGGAACATCACCTGTAATGCTGTTGCACCAGGATTCATCAGAACAGCCATGACAGATGCTCTTTCAGATAAGGTCAAAGAAGAACTTCTGCAGCGTATCCCCTTACGACGTCTGGGTGAAGCGCAGGATGTCGCCAATGCCTGTCTGTTCCTCGCATCAGCAGATGCGGATTATATCACAGGACAAACCATCATTGTTGATGGTGGAATGGGAATTTAAACGTTAAGGTCTAAAAGGAGGCAATGGTATGGCAGTTGAAGATAAAATCAAATCGATTATTGCTGAGCAACTTGGTGTAAAAGTTGAAGAGGCGACACCTAACGCATCATTCATTGATGATTTAGGGGCAGATTCACTCGACACAGTTGAATTGATTATGGCGCTAGAAGAGGAATTCAATATTGAAATTCCTGATGAAGATGCAGAAAAGATGGCCACTGTTGGCGATGCGATGAAATATATCCAGGAAAAAACTGGAAGCAACGAATAATCGATCAACGATCGTTGCATTGATACTGTTCCCCAAATTGCCTCGAACCATTCGGGGCAATTTGCATATTCAGGATTAATCGTATTCAACGGAAAGAGGATCACGATATGGGAAAACGTCGGATTGTTATCACGGGCCTTGGTGTTATATCTCCCGTCGGAAACGGAATAAATCATTTTTGGTCATCTTTGATAGCCGGAAAGAGTGGCATCTCAACTATCGAGCATTTTGATCCATCAGAGCATGATGTGAAGATCTGTGGTCGGGTCAAAGATTTCAACCCCGAAGATTACTTTAATATCAAAGAAGCCCGCCATCTGGCACGTTTTGTCCAATTCGCGGTGGCCGCCTCACGGGAAGCCGTTCAACAGGCAAATCTGGATCTCAAAACTATTGATCAAAAGCGTTTTGGCGTTTTAATCGGATCTGGCATCGGAAGTATGAACACTATGGAATCCGAGCACAAAAAACTTTTAGAACGTGGTCCCAAACGCGTGTCTCCATTCTTAATTCCCAAACTGATTATCAATGAGGCTGCCGGGCAGGTCGCAATCGATCTGGGAGCAAAGAACTGCGCGCTGTGTGTCGCGACCGCCTGTGCCACAGGGACCAACGCGATTGGGGATGCCTTCCGCATGATGCAATACGGCGATGCGGATGTGATGGTCGCCGGAGGAACAGAAAATGCCACTACCCCTTTGAGTGTGGCCGGTTTCACAGCCCTTAAAGCATTATCAACACGCAATGATGCGCCGGAAAAAGCGAGCCGGCCATTTGATGCCAATCGGGATGGATTTGTTATGGGAGAAGGGTGTGGGGTTGTTCTCATGGAGACCTTGGAGCATGCGACTGCCCGAGGGGCAACCATCCTCGCAGAAATGGTCGGATATGGCCGCACATCAGATGCCTATCATATTACCGCACCTGAGCCCAGCGGAGAAGGGGCGGCCGATGCCATGCGCTTTGCGCTCAATGATGCAGGACTACGTCCGGAAGATGTCTCGTATATTAACGCGCATGGAACATCCACACCGTTGAATGATAAAACGGAAACCCTGGCGATCAAGCTTGCATTGGGAGACGAGACAGCGCGGCGTGTTGCAATCAGCTCAACGAAATCAATGACCGGGCATCTTCTCGGTGCGGCAGGCGGAGTCGAAGCGATTGTCTGCGTGATGGCCATTCAAAATGATTGCGTTCCACCAACGATCAATTACGAAACCCCTGATCCAGAATGTGATTTGGATTATGTACCCAATACGGCACGTGCCATGACCGTTAATGTCGCCATGTCAAACTCACTGGGATTTGGCGGGCACAACGCAACCATTATTTTTAAAAAATTTGCGAAATAACGAAACACACATTGTCAATCAATACACAATCGTGTGAACAAACATAAAGGATCCAACATGAAACGCTACAAAATTGCTGTTATCGGAGGGGATGGGACAGGGCCAGAAGTGGTCGCCGAAGGGTTAAAGGTCTTATCCGCTGTGGCTCAAAAAAATCAATTTCAATATGATACCACCGATTACGATTTCGGAGGAAAACGATACCTCAAAACCGGAGAAATCCTTCCCACCAGCGCGATTACGGAACTACGCACCTTTAATGCCATCTATCTAGGCGCCATCGGACATCCGGACGTCAAACCGGGCATTCTGGAAAAAGGCATCCTCTTAAAATTACGCTTTGATCTGGATCAATATATCAATCTTCGTCCTGTGCAGCTTTATGATGCACGATTTTGCCCGTTAAAAGATAAAAAACCTGAAGATATCAATTTTACCGTGGTGCGTGAAAATTCTGAAGGATTGTACACAGGATTGGGTGAATTCCAGAATAAAGGCACAGCGAATGAAGTCGCAATACAAATTTCTCACAACACCCGTAAAGGTGTTGAGCGATGCCTGCGTTACGCCTTTGAATTCACACAAAAACATGGGAAGAAAAAACAACTGACCTTATGCGGCAAGACCAATGTCTTAACCTATGCCTTTGATCTCTGGGAACGGACTTTTTATGAACTGGCAAAAGAGTATCCCGATGTGAAAACAGATTACGCCCATGTCGATGCCACAACGATGTGGTTTGTCAAAAATCCGGAATGGTTTGATGTCATCGTGACCGACAATATGTTCGGCGATATTATCACTGATCTTGGTGCCATGATTCAAGGGGGCATGGGTATCGCTGCCGGAGGAAATATCAACCCGGCAGGAGTGTCCATGTTTGAACCCATCGGTGGGTCTGCGCCAAAATATACCGGTAAAAATGTCATCAATCCGTTGGCAGCCATTTGCGCCTTGGCCATGCTCTTGCGCCAAGTCGGAGAAACGACAGCCGCTGATCAAATTGAGCGCTCTGTTAAATATATTGTAACCACAAAAATCAAGAGCCTTGCGGCTGGTCAAATGGGATTTTCGACGACGGAAGTGGGCGATTTAGTGGTCAAACATCTCTTATCATAAGGACGATCATCATCATGAAAAAATATAATGTAGCCATTACAGGAATCCGTGGGGCAGTGGGGGATTGCATGTTTGAAATTCTGAAACAGCGTAAATTCCCTGTGAATGAACTTCGTCTGTTGTCCTTCAACCCCGATGAGGCCTTGCGAAAATATGAAATCAATGGGCGTTCCATCGCTCTTTCCAAACTGGATCACGATGCCTTCAAGGGAATCGATATTGTTCTGTCATCGCCCGGCGCTTCTATCTCAGCGGAGTATTCGCCATCTGCTGTAAAGGCTGGCGCGGTTGTCATTGACAATACCAGCCATTTCCGTATGAATCCTGATGTCCCTTTGGTCGTTCCGGAGGTCAACCCTGACGATATAAAAATGCACCAGGGTATTATTGCCAACCCGAACTGCTCAACCATCCAAATGGTCGTCGCCCTGAAACCTCTTCATGACTATGCCAAAATCACCCGTATTGTTGTGTCCACATACCAGGCGGTCAGTGGCGCGGGGACACCCGCCATTGAGGAATTTCAGGCTCAACTCAATGGCACAATGACCGTCGAAAAATTTCCGCATCAGATTGCTAATAATTTGATTCCTCAGATT
>CAZBHY010000099.1:0-5940 GCA_964491705.1 uncultured Planctomycetales bacterium | reverse complement strand
GATGTTCATGGGGCGAGGCGCTGGAGGTCATGGTGCCTTTTGCCGTCCGCAAGAAAAAAACGGTGAATGTTTCTGGCAGGGTCCCATCCAGGAGAAAGGCAGAGACAGTGATTCGGCATGATCTGTTTTTGTCGCAGGATGAGGCGGCGGCGTTTGAGCGAATCATGCATGAGGTCAAGGCCTGTCTGAACGATGGCGGCGGCGTATTATTGTTGGCGCCGGATCATTTTTTTTCCAGCCGTGTGTATGCGTATGTTCAGGATCATATCGATGTGCCGATTGCCCGTCTGGATCCTGGCCCTTCCAAGCAGCAGGTTGATCATTGGCTGCAGGTGCGTAATGGAGAGGCGCGCTGCGTGATTGGCTTGCGATCGTCGGTATTTTCACCGATTGATCATCTTGGTTTGGTGGTAATGTTTGGTGAAAATCAGTATGGCTATGAGGAAGATCAAAGCCCATTTTATCATGCACGGGAGGTGTTATTAAAACGCGCTGAGCAGGAGCAGTTCCGTGTGATTTTTTCGTCTGTTTCTCCGACGGTTGAGCTGTGGTCAGCGGCGCGGGATTATGCATTTAACATAACGGCATTTGCAAAACAGGCGCTGGCAGAATGCCAATTGATTGATCTGGGCAATTATAAGCCGCAACGGGAATCATATTTATCCATTCCAGTGGCGGATGCTGTGGGCAAGGCGCTTGATCGCGGAGAGCGGGTGCTGATTATCTATAACCGCCGCGGTTTTAATACATTGACGAAATGCGGATCATGCGGGCATGTGATTGCTTGTCAGCGGTGTCATGCCCCTTATGTGTATGTTTATGGAGAAAAGATCATGCGCTGTCCATCCTGCGGCGGCAAAGAGACGGTTGTTAAACAGTGCCCGGAGTGTCATCAGGCGCTTTTGCAGTATGGTGAGGGGATTGAGCGGATGGAAAGCAATTTGGCCAGGTTTTTTCCTCAGGCGAATATTACAACGTTTGACCGTGAGACAAAGACTGTTTCCAAAAAAGCGAATCTGATTATCGCGACACAGGCTGTTTTACGGGTGATACGAGAATTGAATATTGATTTAGCCGCCATCCTGGATGTTGATGCGGCATTAAACCGGTTTGATTTTCGTTGTCAGCAGAAGGTTTTTTCTTTGCTGATGGAGGTGAGGGCTTCAGTCAAAAATCAAGTCATCATTCAGACAAAGAATCCCCGGCAAGACGTTCTTGATTGTGTGAGAAAGAATGACATAGAACGGTTTTATCGGCAGGAGCTGGAAATTCGTGGAGAAACGGGTTTCCCCCCGGTGAAACATCTTTTGGCTGTGATGTTGCGAGGTGAGAATGAAGGGGCAGTCACTGCACAGGCAGATATGATCTATGAAAAAATTTCAGCACAGCCCATGGCCGGCATGGAAGTCCTGCCTCCTCAGCCGGATTTTCAGCCGAAGTTGCGCGGCAAGTATCGTTTTGCGATAATGATAAAATGCCAAGACGTGATTCCGATGGTGCGTTATATCAAGGCGGTTGTGTCTACGGTAAAAAAGAAACGCGGCGTAATGATTACGGTGCATGTTGATCCATAAATCGTAATCATGACAGTCAGAGGAAGGAATCAGCGTGTATCACATTGTTTACGGGCCATAGCGTTTTTAAAAAGAAAGAGAATCACATGAAAATTATTTTTTTTGGATCAGATGACTTTGCGGCGGTCAGTTTGTCGAGGCTGATTATGGATGGGCATCATATTGTTGCGGTGGTGACCCCTCCCGATAAGGCCAGCGGACGCGGCATGAATGTGGTTTTTTTGCCAGTCAAAATGGTGGCGCTGGAGAGGGAGATTCCGATTTTGCAGCCGGATGATCTGAGCGATGCTGCATTTTGTGACCGGTTGCGTTCTTTTGAAGCGGATCTTTTTGTCGTGATCGCATATGGAAAGTTTTTGCCCAAAGAGATTTTAGAGATACCTAAGATTTGTGCCGTGAATTTACATGCATCGTTGCTTCCCCGATATCGCGGGGCGGCACCGATTAACTGGGCTATTATGAATGGGGAGGTACGTACCGGGGTTACGGTTATCCGAATGAATGAACATATGGATGCGGGCGACATGGTGGCGCAAGAAAGTGTTTCTATTTCGGATGATCAAGACGCCCAGGGATTGCGTGATCAGTTGTCAGATGTGGGGGCCGAGTGTCTTTCCAAGGCCGTGATGGCTTTGGCCTCGGGGAGTTATGCGTGTATTCCCCAGGATGATCAGGCTGCGACATTTGCAAAAAAATTAAATCGGGAATTGGGCATGATTGATTGGGAGCAATCTGCCCAGAAGATTCATAATCTTGTGAGAGGGCTGATTCCATGGCCTGCGGCACACACCTATTTTCAAGGCAAACAGGTGAAGGTGTTAACGTCTGCGATATTCTCAGATCAGCGGTTGCCCTCTCCTGTAGGTTCTGTGGTGAAGTTGGTTCCAGAGGGCATTGTTGTTGCCTGTGGGCAAGGCAGCCTTTTGTTGAAACGCGTCCAGATGGAGTCATCCAAGGCAATGGATGCGCGCAGTTTTAGTATCGGACATAGCATCAGCATTGGCACGTTGTTCGGCGGAGAAAAATGATTTGCAACACATAGACGTTATGTTATAATCCTACAGTTTTTGTTAAAAAAGAGTGAGAAAAAGGCTGCAGGCCTTTTGAACATTTAAAGAGAGCGGTTATGCCTGAGTTGAGAAAAGATCCTGTGATTGGACGTTGGGTGATTATTGCCACAGAGAGGGCAAGGCGTCCAGGGAATTTTATCCAACATCAACAGAATATTTTTGAAGACCCTGCGTTATGTCCCTTCTGCCATAATACTGACCCGGAAATTTTTGCCGTGAGAGATCCTGGCGCATCGTTTGATCAATGGAAGGTCAAGGTTGTCCCCAATGGAACGCCTATTGTCAGCGGGCAAGGGAAGTTTAAGCGCCGGGGTGTGGGTGTTTATGATGTGATGACCGGATATGGGGCCAATGAAGTGGTCATTGAAACTCCGGAGCATGTTGCGAATATGGCAGATCTGAGTGTTCAACAGGTGGAAGCGGTTTTGCATGCGTATGTACAGCGGTTTAAGGAATTGCAAAAAGATGCCAACCTTCAGTATGTCTTTGCATACAAAAATTACGGGGAGGCAGCTGGGAGCCGGCCCATTGGGCATGCGCGGTCTCAGATGATTGCTGTTCCGGTCAATCCATTGCGCGTTAAGGAAAAACTCGTCGGTGCAAAACAGTATTATGATTATCATGAACGGTGTTTGTATTGTGACCTCATCCGTCAAGAGCTGCAAGAACGGTCCCGGTTGGTCAAAGAGACGGAACATTTTATTGCCGTTACTCCGTTCGCGCCGCGTTTTCCGTTTGAAATGTTGATTCTTCCCAAAGCGCATTGTTGTGATTTTGCTGATGGGATTGCCAGTCAGGCTGATCTGGCGGCGCTTTTAAAAGATATTTTGATGCGATTTAAATTTGGGCTGGATGACTGCGCGTATAATTATGTGATCCAGACAGCGCCGATTCGAAAAAAGACCAAGGACGCGACCCGCTGGGAAACGGTGGAAGAGGATTATCATTGGCATTTAGAGATTGTCCCACGTTTGGCGCGTCCGGCTGGCTTTGAAAAGGGATCGGGATTTTATATCTGTGCGATTCCGCCAGAAGCGACCGCGGAATTTTTGCGACAGATAAAATTTTCATAGAGTTAATATGTGGCATGTTTGAGAGAAACCGTTTGTATGCCTGGCCGAGGGCACATGTGCACAGTGGTTTCCCCGCAGGTCGTTGGGGATCAGGACAATAGGATGGATGTGTTATGGGCGAATTAAGACGAGATCCAATTATCGGGCAGTGGGTTGTGGTTGCAACAGATAAAGAATCATTAACTCCTGTCGGATATGAGCGTTGCGAGCATGTTTTGACACAAGAGGCGGTGTGTCAATTCTGTTCTGGTCGGGAGCAGTATACACCGGCAGAGGTAGACGCGATCCGTTTTAATGGATCTTCGGCCAATACTCCGGGTTGGGCGGCCCGGGCCGTTCCCAACAAATTTCCAGCGTTAAAAATCGAAGGCGGTTTGGATAAAAGTGGTATTGGGATCTATGATATTTCCAATGGAATTGGCGCTCATGAGGTGATTATTGAGACTCCGGATCACCAGAAAGATCTGGTCGATTTGTCCGTTCAAGAGATTTCGTATGTTTTGCGTTTGTATTTGAACCGCGGAATAGCCCTTGCAAAAGATCGGCGATTCAAGTATATTATGGTCTTTAAGAATTATGGCGAGTCGGCGGGTGCATCGATTGAGCATGCTCATTCACAGATTATTGCTCTGCCGATGGTTCCCAAGTTGGTTAAGGCAGAGTTGGATGGAGCCCGCCATTATACACAATTCCGGGGGCGCTGTCTCTTTTGCGATATTTTAGAGCAAGAGTATGCAGATGAAGACCGGATCGTGACTCAGAATGACCGGTTTATTGGGATTTGTCCCTATGTTCCGCGCTATCCGTTTGAGAATTGGATTTTACCCAAAGAGCATGAGGCGGATTTTTTTGCGTTGAAAGACGAGGACATGATGAGCCTTGCCGGCATTTTGAAAGAAATGCTTGTCCGTATGGAGAAGGTGTTAGGGTGCTCATACAATTTTTATATCCACACATCGCCCGTTGGGTATAAAGATAAAGAGATGTATCATTGGCATATCGAAATTGTTCCTCAGCTGGTCAAGATCAAAGGATATGAATGGGGGACAGGATTATATCTGGTCCCGACTTCGCCCGCAGTTGCGGCAGGATATTTGCGAGATGTTGAGGTTGCTGGATAAAAGAAGGTAAGCATGCAAAAGTTTTGACCCCGCTTGCAGTCTTACATATCAAAAAAAAGAAAAAGAGAACGTATAAGGAGGTAGCAGATGGCAATTAAAATCGGTATCAATGGGTTCGGTCGTATCGGACGAATGGTCTTTCGGGTCGCCAGCAAGAATCCTCATGTTGAGGTGGTTGGGATTAATGACCTCACAGACGCCAAGACATTGGCGCATTTGCTGAAATATGATTCCACGCAAGGACAATTTGATGGAACAATCGAGGCCAAGGAGAATGCAATTGTTGTTAATGGGAAAAACATCCCGATTACAGCGATTAAAACTCCGGCGGATCTTCCGTGGGCAAAATATGGCGTGGATATTGTCATTGAATCAACAGGTGTTTTTGCGAAAAAAGAGCAGTGCATGGATCATATCAAGGCAGGAGCCAAGAAGGTTATTTTAACCGTTCCGCCGAAGGATGAGATTGATAACATGATTGTTTTGGGTGTCAATGATAAGGCCTTAAAGGCATCAGATCAGATCGTTTCGAATGCTTCGTGCACGACAAACTGTTTGGCGCCGATGGTTAAGGTCCTGAATGATAACTTTGGCGTGGTCAAAGGCCTGATGACGACCATTCATGCGTATACGAATGATCAGTGCATTTTGGATTTTCCGCATAAGGATTTGCGCCGTGCGCGTTCGGCTGCTGTTTCGATGATCCCTACAACGACAGGCGCTGCGCGTGCTGTTGGAAAGATTATTCCGGAATTGGCTGGAAAATTAAACGGGATGGCGGTTCGTGTTCCAGTTCCTGATGGATCATTTACGGACTTCGTCGCTGAGCTGAAAAATGAGGCGACCATCGAGCAGATCAATGCAGCCATGAAAAAAGCGGCATCTGGTCCGATGAAGGGAATTATGGAATACACCGATGAGCCGATTGTTTCGATCGATATTGTGCGCAATGCCCATTCATGTGTTTTTGACGCATTATCGACCATGGTTGTCGGCAATATGGTGAAGGTGTGTGGATGGTATGATAATGAGTGGGGGTATTCGACCCGCGTGGTGGAATTGGCGGAAAAGTTAGCCAAGGCATAGTGACCGGGGCGTTTCA
>CAZBHY010000098.1:0-5967 GCA_964491705.1 uncultured Planctomycetales bacterium | reverse complement strand
CATTATATTTTTTCCAATATTGCCGCGGCAACCGCTTGCGCAAGGCCCATTCCGTCTGTTCAGGAGTGTGCGTGGCCACATAACCCAAACGATTGGAAATACGATGCACATGCGTATCCACACAAATCCCGGGCTTATCAAATCCTTCAATCACCACCAAATTCGCAGTCTTGCGCCCCACCCCTTTTAACGTCAACAAATCGTCAATATTGTCTGGGACCCTACCGTCAAAACGTGCGAGTAGATCCCTGCAAATTCCCTGGATCGTCTTGGCCTTTGTTTTATAAAAACCGACTGGATAGATGGCCTCCTGAATTTTCCCAATATCCAACATGAGCATATCCTGCGGGTTGTCTGCCAAACGAAAAAGCCGCTCGCTGGCTGGCAACGTTGTCTCATCCTTTGTCCGCAAACTCATAATGCAGGAAATCAAAACTAAAAATGGACTTTTCCAACGCCGGCCAACCATGGTGACAGACGGATTGGGCAGATTCCGGCACCGGCGCATCATCCGCTGAACAACCTGATCAATATTTCTATTATTCACGGCCATATTTTTAACACCACCCCACTCTGCTCATGAATATCTGGCAAGCGCTAAATCCCGATATGTGTCACAACAATCTTTCCTGTATAATCTGGCCCGCTGGCGCGCAGCATCCCGGTTTTGGGCGCATAAAACGTGATGGTCCGATGCGCCTTCACGCACACGCCATGAATTTTTCCGGACGTTGCATCCAGACCCGAAGGAACATCCAACGAAAAAATTTTTCTGGCCCAACGGTTCATATCATCAATCACCTCAGCGACCTGCCCCTCGATCTGCCGATTCAGCCCAATCCCAAATATCGCATCGACAACAATATCTGCCCGCGTCAATGCGTTGGCCGTTGGCCGCTCGCACCGAATTCGCATGCCCATACGTTTTAAAATATCGTAATTCACAGCGGCATCCCCTTTCAACTGCGCCTCTGATCCGAGTAAAAAAACCTGCGGACGCACACCATGAATGATCAGATGCCGCGTGGCCACAAAACCATCGCCTCCATTATTGCCTGTGCCGCACACCACGACGACCTGAGGACGGGGCTTTTTTCGCAGCGCTTTAAGGATCTCCTCCGCTGCGCCGCGTCCTGCGTTTTCCATCAGGACAATCGACGCAACACCGTAGACATCCGAAGCCCTGCGATCAATCGCTTTCATTGTTTTGCTTGTCACTGCCTGTCGTGATTGATCCATTGTGCAACCGCCCAACTCGTTGGTAAGATACAATTAAAAAACACCCTGCCGTAGACCATACAGCATGGTGCTAAACACAGGGGCATCCCCACTGAATTACATCAGTTGATACCCCATTTCCGCCAAAACGATATCGTTATCACGCCAATTCTTCTTGACCTTAACAAACAGATCCAGGTAAACCTTTTTTTCCAAGAGTAATTCCAGCTCTTCCCGTGCCAATGTCCCGACGCGCTTCAACACATCTCCGCCTTTTCCGATGACAATGCGTTTCTGCGATTCTTTCTCAACCCAAACAGTACATTCAATATGAAAAGCATTCCCTTTCACGGCCCGAAAATTCTCGACAACCACGCCCACCGAGTAAGGAACTTCTTCTTTCAGAATGAAAAATAATTTTTCCCTGACGATATCCGCGATCGCCATTTTTTTGGGGACATCACACACTGTATCCTCTGGATACAAGATCGGCCCGTACGGCAGATAACCAAAGAGAATGTCATAAAGTTCATCAATATGAAATCCTGTTTTTCCGGAAATCGGCAAAAGTGTGAAATTTTTCATCTCCGTAACCGGCATCCCCTTGATCCGCTCCCACAACAGAATATATTCATTCATATTCTTGGCATTCATATCAACCTTGTTAAGACCCAGCACGATCGGCATCGATAACTGGGACAGCCGCCACACAATCTCTTCTTCCTGGGGTCCGATGCGATCCATCGTATCCACCAGATGAATCACACAATCCGCATCCCGGGCTCCCAGATCCGCCGAGCTGTTCATAAAACGGTCGAGTTTATCCTTGCTCAAATGAAGCCCCGGCGTATCAATAAAAATAATCTGCCCGCGCTCATCGGTATAAATGCCCCGGATCTGATTGCGTGTCGTTTGCGGGACAGTGGAAACAATCGCGATTTTTTCTCCGACAAGTTTGTTGAGCAAGGTCGACTTGCCGACATTAGGTCGCCCGACAATCGATATTGTTCCGCACTTCATATTCTGCTTTTTCTCTGTCATCCATCATCCTCACGATCATACAAACCGCTGCCCGGCCATATTCCCTCAGGCCTCAAACAGCAGTATTTTTCTTTTGATAAATCATAACAACAACAACCACGCAGGAAAATAACACCAGATTGGCGATGCTAAACGTTTTCAGCACAATGTCCTCAGACACAAATCCTGATGGCGCCATAAAAATGATGCATGCCCACACCCCAAATAACCACGCCCTGCTGATATCCTCTGACGATTTCCGACGGACAATCCGGATAATAAAAGGAATATTCCACAACGGCATGGTCGCAGCCGCAATCACTCCTAAGACCTGAACGATATCCATCTTCTGTCCTGATTAAGGTTGAATAAAACGCACCAATTGTTCCATCCGTGATCGGACATCCGCCAGCGTCAACGTAGATGTCCGCGCCACACCAAAACCTTCCACATTAAATGATGAACAGGCCGTCGCATACAAACACGCCTTCCGGAAATTTGCCGGAGTCAATTTCCGCATTTTGACCAGATATCCCATCAGCCCTCCGGCGAATGTATCGCCAGCGCCTGTCGGGTCAACGACCTTTTCAATGGGAAACGCCGGAAACGCGAACTGCACCTGATCAGAATAAAACAAAACCCCATGCTCACCCTTTTTTACCACCACATATTTCGGCCCCATCCGCCGCAGCGCATGAGCCGCCTTGATCAAATTCCCTTCACCCGTGAGCATCTTGGCTTCCCCGTCATTCGCAACAAATAAATCCACCCGTTTGATCAAACGGACTAGCGACGGCTTTTTGATATTGATCCACAGATTCATGCTGTCCAGACCTACCAATTCAGGCTGTTCCATCTGCCGCAAAAGATCCATCTGCGCATCAGGATCATCATTGGCTAAAAAAAGATGCTTCATCTTTGCCTGTGCCGGAGTCACCCGGGGCGCATATCCCTGAAGAACGCCCAATTCAGTGGCGCGGGTAATCGCGCTGTTCCAATCCTTCGCGTCATATTCTCCAGTCCAGTGAAAGGTCTTCCCGTCTTTGATCTGTAGGGACGACACATCAATACCCTTCGATACAAAAAGATGCAGATGGCGCTTGGGGAAATCCCGACCAACGACTCCCACAATATGCGTTGGCGTAAAAAGGCTGGCACTCATTGAAAAATGAGAAGCAGACCCTCCCAGCAAATCTTTTCTCACCCCGCTGGACGTTTGAATATCATCTAATGCCACCGTGCCCATGACCAATAACGACATATCCATCCTTTCCTTGAAAATTCCACAATACTGTTCCTAAATTCTTTTCCTTCTTATACCATGCCAAGCAGCCAACACACCAGCTTTATTTACTCACCAATAATTTTCACCAGCACTCTTTTTCGGCGACGGCCATCAAACTCGCCATAGAAGATCTGTTCCCACGGTCCGAAATCCAATCGCCCGTCGGTCACCGCGCACACCACGTCCCGCCCCATGACCTGCCGCTTAATATGCGCATCCGCGTTATCTTCCCCAGCATTGTGGCGATAATGCGCAACTGGTTCATGCGGCGCAATCGTTTCCAACCAGTCATCAAAATCCTGAATCAATCCCTGCTCATCATCGTTGATAAAAACACTGGCAGTAATATGCATCGCATTGACCAAACACAATCCCTCACGAATTCCGCTATCCCGAATGCAGGCCTGCACATCCTCTGTAATATTCAGATAGTCTCTGCGATGCGGCGTCTGAAACCATAGCTCTTTGCGAAAGCTCTTCATGATTTCCCTCCATTTAAAATGTGCTGTTGACTCCCAGCCAAAACCGAGGGCGCTCATCTGAATCGTTAATCGCCTGAGCCACATCACAATGCACAATCACCTTCTCGAGAAATCCGCCAATGTCAATATGAAATCTCAAACTAATTCCAGCATCCTTTTTCAACGAGGCGCGCTCAAAAGAACTCCACCACGTTTGACCCGCCTCAACAAAAAAACTAGCGTCCATGCGCTTTAACCCCAACATATGGTCCATCACATGATAATTCATTCGCTCAAAAACCGGAACCCGGTATTCCATCGCCCCTAAAATCATATTGGTTCCGCGCAATGATTTTCTCGGATAGCCACGCAATCCTTCCATGCCTCCCAACTGAAACAAATCCTTATCATCAGGATATCCCAACCCGACTTTAAGGCGCGACGCAATTTTCGTACGCGGCGTCACCACCTGATAGGCCACCGCATCAACAGCGCTACGATAAAAATATTGCTGTCCACCCAGCATATGCCCGCTATATTCCGTATTGACGTTCATCCGATACCCCTGTTTGGGATCAGGATAGGGCGCGCTGCGGTTCCAATGAAACGCAACACCCAGAATGCTTTCCTCTTTTCTGCGATATTCCAAATTGCGATCATCATCGCTGCCATGGATTGCTTCATTGTCCGCATTCAATCGCTGATTGCGTATCAGATAGGCCGACACATGGTCCTGCGTCGTCAATAATCCATACGGCCATATATCAAAATCCTTGCGTACATAAACCTTGGTGCTGGCGACATCTTCCCTTCCTCCATCAAAATCCCACTGTTGAGCGAATTCCGTTCCGAATACCACCGGCGATTGAAAAATATTTTTTTTATAATATCCAACCCGTGCTTTAAGGATATCTTCGCCGATCCGATAGTCTGTGCCCCCGTACCACACATATTCATATGGCCTTTGGAACGAAGCCTTGATCCCCAACCCATCATGGATTTCCGGGCCAACCACTGTCTGATACGCATCGTCTGGCAAAAACAACGGAATATCATACAACCCCACATATAACGGCACCGCTTTCACGCTGACCCGACGCGGCCAAACATTATTCACGCGATCCAAATCAAAAAATTTCCCTGCCGGATCAACGATCGCCTGACGCACCTCTTTGGGATAATGGCATTCTTTCTGACGCTCGACACCATCCCAAATAAATTCCTCACTGGTGCCATCACTCAAAATAACCCGCACGGCCACTGGCTGGACAATCTGTCCGAGACGACTCAAGATAACACGCCGGCCCCCCACCACCCTGACCGCATAATCCCCATGACCATGTCCATAGATCCATTGATCAAAAAAATTCTGCAGATCTAGCCCTGACTCCTCTTCACACAACCGTTGAAAATCCTTAATCCCCCAATTTTTAAAACGATATTCCTGATACACCCGCTGGAAAACAGCTGTCAATGCATCTTCACCGATATAATCGCGGATTGCCTCCATCACCCGCGCCCCTTTTCCATAGATCAATGAAAAAATCTGACTGGGATCATCATACGCATTCAATCGTGTTGCCAATGCCCCATCATGTCCCATCCGCGCCTCAGACTGATAACGATAATCCCGTGTTTTGCGAAATGTCAAGTCGGGCAACATCCATTCGTACGGCTCAAACCACTGTGGAAAATCCACAATGGCGGCGTTATAACCATACTTATCCTCTAAATACTGCAGAGAAAAATATGAATTGACTCCCTCTTCCAGCCATAATTCATTGAATCCATTTACGCCGATCATATTATAAAACCACTGATGGCCTGCTTCATGGGCGATCAAAAAATCAAATTCCCGATTCAACAGCTGGGGCAATTCAAAGACGCGCGTATCGATGAAAATCATATTGGCCATTTGCTCGCCGCCATAACCCAAGTGTACCGGCGCCACGGAAAACTGGTGATAGGCATATGGGCCAACGC
>CAZBHY010000097.1:0-5971 GCA_964491705.1 uncultured Planctomycetales bacterium | reverse complement strand
TGCGTCAATCCGGTCGTTGTTTGCATTAAAATTCAAAATCAACCCACGCTGATCGTCAGGAATAAACCCAAACTGTTTATCGACAAAAACCCGCTCTAAACGATGCTCAAACGCTTGAGGCATAAATGCTGTCGCCCTCAGCGTGCCACCATTGTCTGCATCCCAACGGAAGGCGATCGCTGATCGGGCAAGATCCGTCATCCCCACAAAATTCGGACCCACAAATGCATTAAAATCATAACGATGAATTCTATGCCCGCCAAGCTTGGCCGGCAAACCTGTCATATTCTGAGTGAAAACATCCACATCAGATGCCGTGATGTCATAACGTGAACTCTCTTTGCCCAGCATCACATTTCTCATGCTTCCAAAGATATAAAGGGTTGCGTGCGGTTGATTTTCGAGAAGATGGAAAATATCATCATACATCGGCTGTTCAACGCGAATCGATATGCTGAGCACTCGATCCTCGTGTGTTTTAACCGAAAGCGGCATCATAATAGGAGAAGACGCGTGGTCCCCGGCAAAAGCATCGATAGAAGGCAGGGTGTAAACCAAATAAACATGCTCGCCGACATTGGGCCCTCCTGTAGATCGTTGGGCACCGATTTTTTCAAAAAATGCAGCAGCGCTGCTTGTGCTATGGATCTTGATCTCCCTCAAAAGAGGCTGCCCGTCAAAATCAACCAGAGCCATAGCCAAGGCAACAAGCTTTTGAAACATTGCGCGCCCTGTTCCCTTGTGGTGGATTCCTGGAGCCACCGCCATCAACGTCCTTTGATGAAAACCGAAAAATGGAGGCCATTGAAAACCGCCGACAACATCTTGGGTTTTGGCATCGATAGCAAGATAAGTATATTTTAAATATTGCGGATCTCGACGCTCAACACCGCCCAGCCCAACATCCATGAAAATCTTATTGAGGGCGTCCAGGTCACGCTCTTTATTTTTTCGATCCAGAGGACGAATGATGATTTCTTGAAGAGGAGACGATGATTGTTCATGTTTTCCACCTTTTATCTGATCGATAGAGGCAAATCTATAGCGGATCAAAGTGGTGATCGCTTCTATGCCGTCTTTCCAATTGATCTTCTTACCTTCGGCGATAGTCCGCGGCTGATAAGAGATCGGGATTTCTTTGATTGCTTTTCTTCCGAGTAAGCGCAGTATCTTTGCCGTTACTTCCGGCTCCCACGCGAAATTGTTGCTTGCAAACGGGATCGCGCGAATAACATCGGCGCGAAAAGTCTTGTAGCAAGTAGGCTCATCGGTGATTTTAGCGCCAAATAATAAACTTGTTATAAAGCTTACCGTTCTGCCGCCCATATAGAAGAAAAATCCTCCATGCGGATTATCCGTCTTCAAAATGCGTGACCCATAAACAACCAGAGATTCGCCGCTAATAATCGGCGTGATCGCGGCATGATAATCTTGCGGATCATATTCGAGGTCACCGTCCTGAATGATGACGATTTCACCGTTTACCCGGCGAATCCCCTCTCGCACAGCCCCACCCTTACCCAATCGCCCAAAAGTCAAAACCTTCAACTCGAATTCGGCAGCCAAGAGCTCTAAGATTTCAGCCGTACGATCGGTGGAGCCGTTATTTATGATAATGACTTCTTTTGAAATGTTGACGGCCATCACCCGGCGGATCATCTCTTCGATGGTGGCTTCTTCATTGTAAACAGGCATGACAACAGAAAGAACGGCAGATGCAGGCAGAGTTGGCTGGGCGCCGATGCTCATTAAGAATTTCGTTGCTTTTAAATGACTACGTTGACGCCAAACACCGCGCAGCATGGGCATAACATCGCGCCGTAAAGATACTTGTGAAGCCTCTTCCGAGCTGTTCCAGATAATCGGCACTTCACGTATGGAGACTCCTGCTAAGCGGGATAATAAAATCAATTCAGTGTCAAAAGAAAGTCCATTGTCCTTAACAAATGGAAGAATAGTTTCCAATGCCCTACGGGAAAACGCTTTAAATCCACGCTGAGTGTCGTTAATCTTTCCGATCGGAAGAAGTGCGCGCACAACATAGTTATAGAAGCGGCTGGAGATGCGAGCCTTTAACGATAATCCCTGCGCTGCAGCTCCACGCGTCCAACGGGAACCGAGTGCGCAGTCTGTTTCGCCGCGCATAATAGGCCCGGCAAGCTTCCAAATTTGATGCAAGTCGGTTGAAATATCGAGGTCGGTAAATATAACAATATCGCCCGCTTTATGCCCTCCAACGTCGCTAATAGCGAAATTCATCCCCTTTATGACCGCAGCACCTTTGCGGCTACGCAGTCTGGCTTTTTCTTCTGGTGAAATTGTCAAAATATGTAATTTGCGGTCGGATAATATAAGGCCTTGAGCGGCGTACTCAGCTCGGATGTCTTGCCAGATTTCAAACGCTAATTCCGCCGATGCTAATCCGGGCGTGCCGTCGTCTACTAAAATAATTTCCCAATCCTCTTCACGTTCGTCAAAGGATTCAACGAGCTGAGCAACCTTTGTCCTTAAAGCATCTTCGCCGAATGGATTGGTTTCACTCGCCGGCAGCAAGCGCGCTTTTTCCTTATACATAGGAACAACGATGCTTACCTTGATCGGGCTGGAGGCATCCGGCGGGCCCATAATCTTGCCTGATCTTGCTAAATATTTTTGCAGAACGCTGACTGCAGCGGCATGGGCCCTGGCAATCTTTTTCAGCGCATCTTCATATATCGATAAGCTGTCCACAGAACTGATAGCGATTGGCGAAGACGCGCTGGTATTATTTTTATCGTTATTGGCTGATTGCCCACGATTTGCAGTGTTAGTAGAACCAGAAAAAGATGCGCCTTCCCCTTCAGCTCTTTCTTTCAGCGAAGCGCTTGACCGGACTGTCAATCCCCATTTAGCCCGGATTTTTTCGGTCATCAAAATCCCGGAAAGCATCACGCCAGCAAAAATTTTAACTGCTAAAACAGCTGCTGCTTTCAACGATAAAGCACTTGATAACGGCAAGCCCAAACCAGGAACAAAATATAAAAACAGCGCCAAGCCCACTAATTGAACAAGCGGATGCAATCTTTCCGCACGGATGATGTTAACTCTGATCCACAGCCCGATTCGATACGGAATGTTAATGGCAGCCGCCGTTATCACGCCTAAAGCTGTCAACGTAAACATTGCGATGGACATCACAATGTAAAGGTTGATGAAATCTCTAACTTTTTCCAATTTAAAATTATTGATCCCCTTCCCTTTCAAATAATCAACTCTTAAACAAAGCGCCGGATAAATGATTGTAGAAAAGACCAGTACACTGACGAAAGGAATGCCATAGTAATAGACGGCGCCTGCCAAAACGGTCGTTAAAATAAGAAATATCACGCCACCGATTTTCAAATTATGGGCTTGCTGAGCATCAAATTGTTTCTCAATGTTGCTTGGATCCTCTTGCGGTTCAATAGAAGACTTATAATCGGATTTCCAAATATATTTCCATGCGCCGCCGAATTTTGCTAAAGCAAATTTCCAATCATTCGCATGGATCTTTACCCAAGCGCGCATGCCGACTGAAGCCGGAGTGGACCCAGCATTCAAAATGAACGGCGCTAAAATGGCTGAAATTACCATAAACGCCGGCATGAATGACCAAACTAAAGCCGGGCTCTTCCAGAGGATCAAACCGCAAACCAAGACCAGGAACGCCGGGATAACATAACTGATTCCAGCCTGATTGACGTTAACATACAGATCGCCTTTACTGGCCAGCTCAGCTGGTTTATAACCAATATTGTCAAAGAACGGATAATAATGATGACGTCCTGCCCGACGACCTGTAGCAACATAATCAGCCTGATTCTTGTACGCCTTCTTAACGCCGGTTGAGAAAGCATTGTAAATGAGAGACATATACGTTAACGCAAGAATCGGGAAGATACGTAAATAATGCAGCGTACCGGGGATCAATCCTCGCTCCAAAACGACTTGTAAGTATCCTGAGGAGCCGATTGCTTGCGATAAGAAGATGCCCGCCATGCCCCATAACAACTCGCTTGGGAATCCAACGAAGAAACTGACGCCGAAAAGCACGATGTTCAACAAGTAAACCCCGTTGGAAATAATAATGATCGGTTTACGCAAGAAATAGCCAATGGCGCCGATAAAGTGGGCAAATGAACGACTAAAGCCCATCACCTTGGAATGATTTATTTCATAAAGCTTCTGGCCGATAGCCTGTTCAGCAGCCCCAGCCCCAAATTTATCTGATATGCCGAGCAAGCCGATCGAAACAACTTCACGTGCTTTGGCAGCTTGCATAATTTCTGAATTTACTACTTTTTCTCCCAACAGAGTACCTTTATACGCACCAAAAATATCTTCATTAACCCAGGGCGCGCTGAATAAGCCTAGTTGACGGAATGACAGAACACGAACCATATCCGGGTGACCATAATGGAACCGGACGCCTTTAAAATTCAACACGCGTTGAGTGATAGTAACGAACGTATGATCACCCATACCATGCGCCGCGCCGGCCGGGGAGAAATCATCCGTGAAAACATCTTCCGGGAATCCGACGATGAAAATATCTTCGTCACGGAAGTTTTCCTGTAAATTCGGTGCTTTGAAGGTTTCTTCCAGATACATATCCTGGTTGATGTCCATCAACTGCATGATGTCGCCGTTGACGAAGCGCGAGAGATTGTTTTGGTTTAATGGTTTCCCTTGACCAGCAAAATGATGACTGTGAAGTTCAATCGTGGCCGTACGAACCGCGCGTCCGACCACCTTGCCAGATTCGTCTTTGACCATCGACAAAATATCTTCACCCCATGAAATTGCATCATCTTGGATTTTCCCGTCTACGACTTCCCCGTCTTTAAATGCTCTGTATTGCACGGTCGCGCCGGCATAATTGTCAAGATATAATTGCGGATGTAATGCGCGTAACCAATCTTTAACTTTTTCACGCAATTCACGGTTGTTGACAAGCTTTGGCATTTTATTGGCTTTCAAAGCTACTTCTACCTCTTCTACCTCAGATTTGTTTGCATTCTCAGAAGCGTTTAGTGTCTTAACAAACTCGTCTACCTGCGTACTAAAGTTATAATCGTTGCTATATTCGCCATTATGAGCATTAACGCCTTCAATTTTGCTCAAAGCGTCCTTAACTTCATGAATATAAACCAACTTCATAGCCGGGTTAATGCGCAACATATAATTCATGTCTTGAACCGCCACATTCTTAAACCCTGATTCTTCTGGCAACCAGGTCCCATACGGCTGATGCCCGCAGTGGAATTCAAATTTTTCATCAACCAGCCGGTCCTTATCGCCCTTGCCAGACATATCTGGCACGTCAACCAAAAACATTTCCTCACGAACGGCTTTTCTGGCTTCTTCCGTTGGGAAGTTGGCTTCAGCCAACCATTGATACATTTCGCGATAGCGCATAATGCCGCGGATCGAACGGCCGAGCGGTTGGAACCGGTAAGACGCCCACAATCGGACTTGTTGTTGTAAATAAGCGCTTCGCATCAAATGATTTTTACCATCTGGATCATTTTCAAGACTGCCTAAACGTTGACCGTATTCAAGATTTTTCATTTCTTCGAGGTCATCTTTACGAGCATCTTTTTCAACGCCGTCGTTCAAATTGTCATATTCCTGCCGCATACGCGCAATAAAATTATCCCATTCATTCGGATATAGGCTGATGATGTATGTCAAGAATGTTGCACCTGTTCCATAAGCGCTGTTGATACCTTCGTAAGCTCCCAAATCCGTATCCGTGAACGGATAAAGGACCGGTTCGTCGTTAACCGGCAACACCACGTTGAAGTTATACATCTGCTGCCAGCCCGGTGTTTTTTCCATACTCATGAAATAGCTGGATAAGGTTTTTTGAATGCGGTCCGCCGCGCGACGGGACTTCGGCGCCCTTCTCATGCTCGGGACATCGATCACGCTGATCGGGTTGGCCTTGTCA
>CAZBHY010000096.1:0-5981 GCA_964491705.1 uncultured Planctomycetales bacterium | reverse complement strand
TGGACATTCTATTTCCTCCTTAGTCCTTTTAGACATCATTTCATCTTAGTCTTGATATTCCTTCTGAATCATCTGCTGGGCTGCCTGAATGGAACGAAACACATAAGTACTCATCGCAACCATAGCGGTTGCGATAACGGCGACGACAATTGCGTATTCAATCAGATTTTGTCCATAACAATTATCTCTTTTTCTACGCTTCACCGTGCCGGGTCCTTATATGCTGCAGATAATCCACTACGCCCTTTCTCCCGCAACCGAAGGAGCGAATATATCCAGGGCATTTATACCTGTGGCTTGCGCCACAAAAATCTCTGCATAAAGCAGAGATGTATTCTCATGTCCTCCAAAAAAGAAAAACTTTCGCACACGCAAAAGTTTTCAATTATGGCCTTCTTTAGAACAGCCCTCCTCTATTTTTCCACAGCAAAAAAGCTGATTTTTTTCAAACATTCAATAAACTTTTCCCTTGACCGCTCTGATTTTTGAGACGTTTAGAGTATAACATGCTTGGTTTCTTTATGTCAAGAAAGCCTTTCAATATTATTATATTATTTTAATAGAAATGGCATTGCCTGAAAAAGTGCGAACCCCACTCTCATTCACCCTCTGAGCAGCAAAAATCACATCACGCAAATACGGGAAATCTTTGGGCGCACGAATGTTGACCGTAAGGCCATTGCTGCTTTGATCGATCTGTCCTGGCAGCTTATAAAACCGATTTTGCATGGTAAAAAAATCCATCGCAGCGTATTCCTCAGGGAAAAATTGTTTTTTGGCAAAACGGTCTAACAAATCACTGAATTGATTGGCTGCGGCCCACACCGCACTGCGGCCATAGGGAATTTCCCCCAAAAGAATGTCCCAAAAAACCCCTTCCTCGTCGGGAAAATCCGCTGACCATATGGAAGGATCGCTGAACACGGAAAAACTTCCGCCTTGATCCATATTCGGCCAACGGGAATAATACTGCTCCACAACGGCCTGTGCGCTCAACTGAGCCGAATCCATATTGGTCATCAACACCACAAAAGGCAGCGTCATAAACGCCTCATACAGCAAAATCCCCCGCAGGATCATGGCCTTGCCGTCTGCCCATTTAAGAGAGACCTCCTGAAAGGAAATTTCCCGCTCATCAGGGCCAAGCCTGATTTTTCCTTGTATCTCTGGCCGTTTGAGATCTAAGAAACGATGAAACATCTTTTCCCATGGCCACACGCCAGCGATAAAACAACGTTTAATCTGTGGAATTTCATCAAAATTCCCAAGAATTTGTCCATCTTCTCCCAACAGCTCAATTCTTTGAATTTTTTTAGATTGGACATTTTGGAATGCCTGAATAAAATCAATAATTTGTTTTGATTCTTGTGATTTCCCGCTTTCTTTTGGTGAAATTGAACAAAAAATTGAACATTGGACATTATTTAATATTTCAGCCAAAAGGTCGGTTGCTTTGGCTAAAGACACGGAAAATCTTTTTTGGACATTTTTCCAAATGCTGGCCATTTGACCATCAATAAAAAAATTAGAGCCATCCTTAAGAATAAACCGAAACCCCAGAGCCCTGCTGAATAATTGCGGGGCTTTCAAAGAAAACTGCAAAAACAACTGCTTTTGATCCTTCACATTTTCAATAACATCCAAAACCTCGGTTTCCGAAATGGGCGCTTTAAGACCGTTGATTGCCCATAGCCCTTGACCTTCATAATGAGACAACCCTTCCAAAGATTCAATATGAAAAGCCTTCAAATAGCCCAATGCCGCTGCAACAGCCTTGATCGTGTCAGGCTGAACCCCTGCGCAGCTGTCCATCAACATTGTTTCAAAAACAGGTTGCCTTGCGACCTCCCATTCTGCGGCTTTTAAAAAAATGCTGCCAATTCCATCCAAGAGAGAACTGTCTTGAACGTGTAGCGTATTACCAGGCCCGACATCATATTGAGACAAGCCTGAAAAAATCTCTTTTTTCTTTTTTTCCGGAAGCTGAAACTTTTTGGGCAGCCCGTTATCCTTGACACGAACAGAACCTGATCTTCGTCCCACAGGATTGCTCAATTGGGCCTGTTTCAAAATGCTGCTGATAGAAGATTTTGATATGTCCTGGCCAAACTCCTGACCAATGATTTCCGCAAGGGCCCGGCAGCTTATAGACGGGGAATCTTTTTTCTTTTGAACAATCCGTGCAATGATTTCCGGTTTTAATTTATAAGTGACGCCCATGGATCTCTTTCTGTTTGGACATTTTCTACATCATATCATAAGAGATTTTGCCAGAGAAGACTTAATCTCTTAAAAATAACAAAAGAAGCTGCTGCGATGTAGACCAATCAATGCTCGATAAAACAATCATGCGTCTTTCCCGTTTCATTTTAATCCGCCGGTCGACTATCTTCGCTCCTTTCTCCTTGTTTTCCTTTTTTGGCTTGCTATAATACACACAACTTCTGGAGCCCTGCTATGTTCAAATGCCCATATTGTTATGAACTCCTCGAAACAAAACACGACCAGCGCTGTCCACACTGTCGCCAGTTTATTATTGACGACATCTTGGAACTTCCCTACCACAGCGTCGATAAAAAAGATTGTTTGTTCTGCGGGAAAAAAATTTTAAAAGAAGCGATTTTTTGCCGATTCTGCCGCAAATGGCTGGACGAGGTCAATCGGGCCATGAACAGCGTCGATTGGGATGAATGATTATTGCCCGAGGGAAATCGTATCTCCAAGAGACGTGCACGAGCGATCAATGCTGCCGACGGGCAGTTCAATGACATAGCTCGACCGCCAAAAATACGCGCTAATCTGAAATGGTTTAATGTGCCTGACCAGACCAACAACCCTATTCTTCCGATCCACAAAAACCGCGTCGATCGCAAATCGCATGAAGACCATATGAATGCTGCGGCAATGCGTGATGACCATAGCCTCTCCCGGCGACATCGATACGCGGCCGATCAGTCCTTTAAGACGAGACAAGGCCGTGTCAGCCATCTGCGCCGCATCTGCCAAAACCGTCTGTTGGGTTATGTTAAGAATTTTCACGATGATGTCAGGTCTTTTGAAAAATTGCTTTATCGATATGGATCCCGCGCATGACCAAGTCCTGATAGCATTTTGGAATATATCCTGTGGGAGTAAAATCGCCTAGAATCAATCCGTCTTCATTGCGGCCCTTCTGTTCAAAAACAAACACATCGCGCAAATCCAACTGAAAATCCTTTTCTAATCCAGCAACCTCGGTCACGCCGGTGATCTTTCTGGATCCGTCGGAAAACCGCGCCACATGGACAATGATGTCAATCGCTGAAGCGATCATCTCATTGATCGCGCGTACCGGAAGCTCAATGCCGCTCAACAAGATCATCGAGCTCATGCGGACAACCACATCCCGCGTGGAATTGGCATGCAGCGTGGTCATTGATCCGTCGTGACCAGTATTCATGGCCTGCAACATATCCAAAATCTCCGGCCCACGGCACTCGCCGATAATAATACGGTCCGGCCTCATGCGCAGCGAGTTGACAAATAAATCGCGAATGGTAATCTGCCCGCGACCTTCCACGTTGGGCGGACGAGACTCGAGTCGGCCCCAATGGCTTTTCTTCAAACGCAACTCAGCAGCGTCTTCGATCGTCACAATTCTCTCATTGTCTGGGATGAATTCCGAAATCACATTTAATAACGTGGTCTTACCTGCGCCAGTTCCGCCGGACACGATGATATTTTTTCTCCCGATGACGCAAGATTCCAAAAAATCATGAATAGGCCGATTCATGCTTCTGAATTTCTCCAACAGATCATTCACTTCCAATCGTTCCAAACCAAATTTGCGTATGGTGATCATCGGTCCCACCAGCGAGAGCGGTGGAATAATCGCGTTGAATCGCGAGCCGTCGGGCAAACGGGCGTCCACCATCGGTACCGATTCATCAATGCGCCGACCCAGCGGCGCCACAATACGATCAATAATCGCACGCATCTGCTGCTCAGAAATAAATTTCTTATTCGTCAAAATCAGCTTACCGCTTTTTTCTACATAGATCTGATTGGTGCCGTTGACCATGATGTCTGATACTTCCTCATCCGCCAAAAATTCTTCCAACGGCCCAAGCCCCAGCGCCTCGTCGACAATCTCCCGAACAATCCGGGCCCGTTCTTCATGCGACGAGATCAACGCGCCCTTCTCTTCGATCAATAAGTCTCCAACAATCTTTTGTGCAGACTCTTTAAATTGCTGCGCCTTCTTGGGGTCGCTCAACACTTCAGGGCTTAAATCCTCCACGTGCAACCTGGTCACCAAACGATCATGAATCTTTTTCTTGAGGGCGACAACCTCATCCTGCTCTTTCGTATATATTTCTGTAGTGGGAAGGGTCTTAGGCGAAATACCAAATTTTTCCCAAAAATCTGAGGCACCGCCTGTGGTCACTGTCTGCCGGGCGCGCTCCACGCCCGAGGACTCAATATACAAATCTTGTTTTGCCATGGCGACGGCCATTTTCTTAAAAGCCTCTGCCAGCTTCGACTTTTGATTGTCGATCACAAACGGCACGCCCATATTCAACGACATTCCCACGGCGCGCCCATCAGACGGCAAAAGACTAAAAATATCACAAGCCAACGCAGAGCGAACATCCTGCCACGCCACGCCGCCCCGGCTTTCGGCCCGATTGAGCACCACCTTAACCATTTTGAGGGGAAAATGCATGGTCTGGAACATCTCCAGACACCATTTGATCTGATAAACGGCCAAGACATCCGGCGTGGCCACCAAGAGGATCAGATTTGAATGATCCAGCACGGTTAACAGCGTCTCACTAAAAATCTTTCCGGCATCAATAATAATATAATCATACAACTCGCTGATCTTCTTAAACAATGGCTTGATATTCTGCGCGCTGATCTCTCCCGACTGACGGACATGAAGAACCCCTGGCAAAAAATCCAATCCACAGCTATGCGTCACCACAAACTTCTTTAGTTCGTCGGGGCTTTCCAGGCTTTCAATGCGGGATAAAAAATCAACAAGGGAGTGTTTGGGAACAATATTGAGCATCCGGGACATGTCATGCGCTGCCTGAAAATCCATATCTATCAGCAAGACCCTGGCCCCGGACATGGCCAGCGTCGTGGCAATATTCACAGAAACAAAGGTTTTTCCAACGCCACCTTTATTGCTAAAAATGGTTACCGTTCTGGCTGCCATACGTTGGTCCTGTTTTCTTATTTAAAAATCACTGGATTACATCTTGTACCAAAAAAGCGTCCTGGCGATATGTAACAGGAATAGAAATAGTGATCTCCGCCATCTCCATCTCAACCGGGAACGGTTGATAGGGAGCAACGATCTCTGCTGTATTGCTGGCATCACTGTCAAACACGCTATAGCCTGACGATTGCTTAACAGAAACGCCGTTGAGCGTTCCGTCGCTCAGAATAGTCAAAGACAAGACAACCTCGCCTTCCCACCCGGCTTCTTTGGCCTGATAGGGAAACGATATCTTCTGCGCGATTTTCTCCTGAACGCCTTTCGCATACTCTGTGATCACGGCCGGAACATTGTCCATTCCTTCAACCACAAAAGACTGCCGGGCCGCCTGTTCGAGGTTATTCAAAACCGTGTCTAAATCCTGTCCCGCGGAAGCCTCTGCAACGGCAGACGCTGGCTGCTGTTCCACGGACTCGCCCTGGCCGCTGATGATCTCTTCTATTTCCTTCTCATCCAGGGTGTCCCATTTTTTTTCTTGAACATCAAAACTCTGCATATCCTTGGGGACGGCTTGTTCCTCTAAGCGTTTTTTGATCTGCTCTGCTTCTTCACGCTCGCGCACAGTTTTTAATTTGTCGCTTTGCCGACGGATGTAGGGCGTTAATGAAATGACAATCTCGCGATCCGGAGAAAAGCTCTTTTCTTTCCACCGAAAAAGAGCTCCAACAATCGGAATCGACGACAAAAACGGCACCCGGCTTTCCTGCACAGACTC
>CAZBHY010000095.1:0-6176 GCA_964491705.1 uncultured Planctomycetales bacterium | reverse complement strand
GATTGAGCGGCGGTATCATTCCAACGGTCGATTGAAAAGTGTATGGACTCGCCGATCTGGGCAGAAGAAGATTTATACTGCTGATGGGGCGCTTAAACGATCCATGCCGTACAGGACATTGGATTCTCGCGCAGCTATTTCATCACATCGCAAAAAACGTCAATAAATGAACATCGGGTATTCGGTCCACAGATGCTGATCTTATTATTAATTTTCATGGTATGGGCGGCTGATCTATTCTATTTGCCCCGGCGCAGCAAAGAGTTTTTGACAGCGCCTTATGGGATGCGGGATTATGCTGTCTTTGGAGCGTGTCTGGTGATATTTGGATCAGGCCTTGTCTTTCCGGACGGTGTCCCGATAGCGATGGCACATCTCGGTTTATTTATTTTTCTGGCCATACACCTTGGCCGGCGGTTCAGATTGGAACATTGTGCAGCGCCGGTTGGGCGTGATCATCAGGCCGTGTCTGAGCAGCGGGCATTGTTTGTTTTTATCGGTATTTTATTGAAATGGTTTTGGTGCGTTTTATTGGTGTCGTTTTTGATCGAGACCATAGACTTGTTTTTTCCTGCGATAGGATTGGAGGATTTGGCCAAAGCAGCGTTGTTAAGTTTTGTCGCTGCGGTGGTGATGGTGATGTTTGCGGCTGGGTTTGCCCGTCGTTTCGAAGGATGCGCATTGACAGAGCTGTTGGGCTTAACAGCCGATCGCGCCGTGGGATGGATATGGTGGGCACTGCCGGTATTGTTCGGCATAGCATGCGCTGCGGTGGCATCTGTTCTCTTCTTCCATGACTCCTATCAGCCGGTGACGCCTTTTTCCGAGTTGATCGATTGGGTGCAGGTTCCCTGGGTCATGATTGTATTTTTAGGCGTGGCCGTGATTGCCGCACCGTTTTTGGAAGAGATTATTTTTCGGGGATTTTTTTTCAAGGTTTTGCAGAAGCATTGTGGATTCTGGCGGGCATTTTGGGCCGTTGGTCTTTTATTCGGGGCATTGCATATCGATCAGTATTGGGGCGATTGGATCGGCATTAGCGTGATTCTTGTCCTGGGGGTATTGCTGACAGCCTTGCGGGCCTTTTCCGGTTCGACCCTGCCGGCCGTGGTGCTGCATTATACGTTTAATATCTTTATGGTGATTTTGCCAGCGGCCTTTTTCGTGATGTCGCGTCCTGTTTTTTCGGAATATTATTTGCAGCAAGAGAGCCTGTCTTTTGTTCAAAAAAAGGATTTACTGGAGCAGAGCCTTAAGGAAGATGACGCCAATGCCTTGGCCTATGATGAATTGGCGCGGCTGTATTTAGAACAGGGCGCGCATTTGCATCAGGCCTTAGCGTATGCCGATGAGGCGCTGAGGTTGATGCCCGAGCGCACCATTTTTCAATATACGCGGGCAGAAATTCTCGCTGGTCTTGGCCGTACCGGCGAGGCCATCAAAATTTTGGAAGACATTTTGCGCGCCATGCCGGATAACCAGAAGGTTCGGGATCTTTTACAGAAAGTATCAGCGGCAGAATAAGGACGAGGCCGTTGGAATTTTTGGTGTATAGGTGTTGCGGCGGCAGGGTCAGTTCGCGGATGGAGTGCCTGATCGACCAGAAAAACAGGTCAATGGTGTGTCGCAGAAAGTATTGCTTGACAATCGAAGGTTGGTGTGGCATTCTTTCCATGTTGATGATTTATCAAAATTCCCCTCTGATCACACGATTGCGATTCCCCATTATTTCTGTGCTGACTCATGTTTTTGAATAGGCCTGTTTTAGCGACGGGAGAGAGGATTGGGTGTGCGGTCATATGGTGTGATGTGCGGATTGAGAGAATATGAATCTTCGGTGTTCAGCATGTAAAATATTTGTTATAATAAAAATACTAAAGTTAAATTTATCCATACAAAAGGTATGTTCATGAGAAAACAGTGGTCTTTTTTAGGGATTAGCATCATTTATCTGCTGATCAGCTCTGTTGGTTTTTGTCAGGATCAGGCGGATTTGGTCGAGACGGCTTTAGATGTGATTGATCAGGTAGGCCAGCAGTCTTTCAATGCAATGCGGACCAATGAAGCTAAGGGCAGTGAGATCAAAATCAATGAGACCATTGCGTCCTTTGATGTGAAAGGTGAGCCATTGGCGCACGTCCTTGATATGGTCGCTGCGCGTACAGGCCTGGTGTTCATTATTCCTGAGCCCGTACACGGCAGGGTCACGCTGTTCATGGAAGATGTCAGCGTCTGGGATTTACTGACGGTCATTTTATATGATTATGATTTGGCGTATAGCCGGACCAATGGCATGGTTCATATTATGCGTAAAAGTCTTTTCGAGAATCGTTATGGGTATCCATTCGCGGTTGATCGGTTGCCTAAGATTATTCCTGTCCGTTATGCGAGTTTGGAACCATTGTATACGGCGCTCAAGGTGGCGAAAAGTCCGGAAGGCAGGGTGTGGGTTGATCCTAAGAATCGGCAGATTGTCTTGATTGATACCGATCAAAAAATTGCTGAATTGCAAAAGATCGTTGCGGCTCAGGATGTGTTTTTGATGACCAAAGAATTTGATTTGCGGTATGTGCCTTATGAGATGATCCGCAATGATCTCAGCGGCCTTTTGAGCAAAGATGTGGGGAGGATTGAGTATCGCTCAGCGGAGAAAAAGATTGTGGTGACGGACACAGAAGAAAACATTAAGGCCATCGGGCTGCTGTTGGAAAAAAAGGATCAGCGGATTGTCATTCCGTTTCGGGTGCGTGTCATGCGCGTTGCGCTGAGCGAAGAACATGAGCAGGGGATTGATTGGGAGGCCATTGTCTCGGATTATCAGGAAAAAGTTTTACAGACCGACGAGCCTTCTGTGGGTGAGAAGGCGACGATCCGGCTGGGCACTGTGACCCAAGAAGACTACGAAATATTGGTGGATGCCTTGGATGCGGTCGGGGATGTTACGCATTTGATCGCCTTTGATTTTAAGCCGGCCTTGAATCAGGAAAGCACGTTGGATGTTGATACGAATGATGTCTTTTGGTCGTTGCGTCCCGGGATTTTGCAGGGAAAGGAAGGCCCGGTTGTTTTGGATCCGAATGGGCTAGAGATGAAGATGAGATGTCTTTTATCCAAAACCGACGATCAGATGCTGTTGGACATGATGCCACGATTGCATTGGATGGATGATGAAGGCCCCGAAGTTTTGGATAATAATATTTTTATCAGTCCGGAACAGATCCGTTTGGCGTTTTCGCGCAAGGACGTGATCGTCATCGGAGGGTTGATCCGGACAGAAGAAATTACTCGGATGCGCAAGTTCCCCTTGTTGGGCGACATTCCTGTGGTCGGCACTGTTTTTCGTCGGGAAGGACGGCGCTATAATCGTATTGAATATATTATTTGTTTAATGCCGGTGGAGCCGCAAGGCTGATACGGCCGGAACGCTGAGGCTGGGAGTGTTTGCGTGAGAAGAGAATCACGGCGATCCTATGAAGCCTCAGAAAACCTTATTGCTGGGCCAACAGCTGGTCAATGACGGAATCATTTCTGCGCATGACCTGACGTGGGCCTTGGACGAGCAGAAAAAGACGCGCCAGCGTCTTGGATACATTCTGCTGAGCAGTGGACGGATCAATGATGAGGATGCCTTCTTTTCATTGATCGCCCAGCGCATTGGCTTGGAGTATTCCCCCCTTAAAAAGAGTCAAATCCCCAATGATATTATTGCAAAAATTCCGGCGCAGTTCGCGGCCTATTATCATGTGATGCCAATGGCGTTGAATGATGATGTGCTGACGCTGGCATCGCCCAATCCGTTTGATCCCGTGATGATGGATGGCATTCAGTTAGTGTGGCCGGGAAAGCTGCATATGGTCGTGGCGTCTGATCAGGATGTGGCGCAGGCCATTCGTCAATATTACGGCGTGGGCGCTGAAACGATTGACGCGATGATGATCGGAAAGCGCCATGCCATTGAAGAGGATACGGGTATGAATGACATCACCGCGCTGGACTCAGAGGCATCGATTGGAAAGTTTTTGAATCAGATTCTTTTAGAGGCGTATCGGAAGCGCGCAACGGATATCCATATTGAACCGTCTGAATCCGAGGTGAAAATCCGCTATCGTGTTGATGGTGTGTTGAGAGATGTTGAGGTGCCCAAAAACATCTGGCATTTTCGTGATGTGATTATCTCCCGTGTCAAAATCATGGCGAATTTGAATATTGCGGAATGCCGTTTGCCGCAGGATGGGCGATTTAACGTGCAGGTCAGCGGCCGGGAGCTCGATCTGCGCGTCTCATTTCTGCCAATGTCCCGCGGGGAGAGCATTGTTCTTCGGCTTTTGGATACGGCAAAAATTTATCGTCTAGACGATTTGGGTCTCCAGATTCATCATTTGAATATCCTGCATCAGCTGCTTCGCCGTCCGCACGGGATTATTTTTGTGACTGGGCCGACCGGCAGCGGAAAAACAACGACCTTGTATTGTTGTCTGTCCCATGTAAAAGGTCCGGACAAAAAGATTATTACGATTGAAGATCCCATCGAATATATGATCCCGGGCATCACGCAGCTTCAAGTGAATCCCCAAATTAATTTTTCGTTTGCGACAGGATTACGGTCCATGCTCCGTCATGATCCGGACATGATGATGGTCGGCGAAGTCCGTGATGCAGAGACAGCCCAGATCGCTGTTCAGGTGGCGTTGACAGGGCATCTGGTTTTATCGACACTACACACCAACGATGCCGCGGGCGCCGTGTCGCGGTTGTTGGATATGGGCGTAGAACCGTATTTGCTGACCAGTACTGTTGAGGCTTTTATTGCGCAACGCCTGGTACGCCGAATCTGCCCGCAGTGTCAAAAATCGGTTTTTGTCTGTGCGGCTGATTTGCGTCATTTGGGGCTGCCGGCGCAGGAGGATGGATATGTTTATGAGGGCACTGGCTGCCCGGCCTGTGATTTCAGTGGATATCATGGACGGGTGGGGTTGTTTGAGTTTTTGATCATGAATGACCGCCTGCGCAATATGGTGGTCCATAAGGCCTCTGCAGAGCGCATCCGTCACGCAGCGTTGAGTATGGGCATGCAATCCTTACTGCAAGACGGATGGGACAAGGTGCATAGCGGCGTGACAACAGTCAGTGAGGTTGTCCGGGTCATCAACGAACAGGAAGGGTTGCTATGATCATGGTGGGTTGTGGATGAAATTTCGATATACGGTAAAAAGTGACCGAGAGACATATCACAGCGGAGAACTGGATGCGGCAACGTATCGCGCGGCTATTGATCTTATGATTTGCAAAGGGCAGATTCCTGTCGAATTGCATCCGATGTCGGAAAAAGAATTGCACATTCATCCAGGACATCAATGGCACGGTTTTATCGAGGCTTGGGATGTTCTGCGCAATAATTTTTTTCAGAGTGATGTTGTTTTTTTGACGCGTTATTTGGCAGATTTTTTAAATGCGGGCATGCCTTTGCGGAAATCATTGCAGTTGATCGGTCGCTATGTTCATACGCAACGGATGATGTCTGTAGTGCGATGCATGGAACAGTCTATTTCCAATGGTGAGGCATTATCAGTGGCAATGCAACAGTTCCCCGCAGTGTTTTCTGATATGTATGTGCATATGATTCGCGCAGGAGAAAAAAGTGGTGCCTTGAGTCAGACGGTGTCGCGGCTGGCGGAATTTTTAGAAAAGGATCAGGAGCATTGTTTCAAGTTGTTCTCGGTGATGGTGTATCCTGCGGTGATTTTTTTTGTTGCCTTGGGCACGGTGTTTATTTTATTGACCTGGGTGATTCCTCGCGTGGCGATTGTTTTTGCTGATATGAACCAGACGCTGCCGGTTTTGACGCGCGCGTTGATGGGAACAAGCGTTTTTTTCTCCAGGTTTTGGTGGGCCATGATTATAGGGTTAGCATGCACTGCGGTGATGATGATGCGCTGGTATCAGTCTGATCAGGGCCGACGCAATGCGCATCGCATGATGTTCCATATTCCGGTGATTGGCAAGGCTCAACGGGAATCAGCCATTGGGCGGTTTGCGTATGCCCTGGGAACATTATTAAAAGGCGGCAGTGATATTGTTTCGGCCATTCAATACGCGGCCGGAATGTCCAATAATGTTTATATCCATGACGCCTTGATCACGATTGCACAGGACGTCTCTGAGGGGATGCCTGTCTA
>CAZBHY010000094.1:0-6179 GCA_964491705.1 uncultured Planctomycetales bacterium | reverse complement strand
TCATTGAAGGCAGGTTCTCATCAGAGCCTGCCTTTTTCTTTATGGTGAATCATGACTGTCGTACGGGCGCATGATTTGATCGCCCAATGGACATGACAAGAATCACCTGTTGAGTTGAGATGATGGAGACAGCGATGGCAAAGGCAGCTAATCTTTATATTGTGGTGCGTGGATCAGACATACATGGACGTGGTGTGTTCGCGCGTAAAAATATTTCTGCAGGCACGCGAATTATTGAATATGTCGGCGAGAAAATTACCAAGGCCGAATCTGAACGTCGCGCAGAGCGCGTGTTGCATCAGAGCAAACAGGACACGACCAAAGGCGCTGTTTATATTTTCACCTTGAACCAGCGGTATGATATTGATGGCAATGTCACGTATAATCCTGCGAGGTTTATTAATCATGCCTGTTGTCCGAACTGTGAGGCGCAGTTGATCCATGGTCATATTTGGATTGTTGCCATGCGCGATATTCAGAGAGGGGAAGAATTGTCCTATAATTACGGCTACGATATGGATTCTTATGAGGAGCATCCTTGTCGTTGTGGGTCGCATGGCTGTATGGGATATATTGTCGCGGAAGAGCATTGGCCAAAATTAAAGGCGAAACATCTTCAGCGCCATCCAAAGAGAAAATTATCGCATGAGGAAATCGTGGCGCACCAGGCAAAGTTTCGTCGGCAGAGACGCGTGCCATTGGTCGTTGTTCTCGATAATTTTCGAAGCGCTTATAATGTCGGGGCGGCTTTTCGCATCGCGGATGGAGCGGGGATTGAAAAATTATGGTTGTGTGGGATTACCGGATACCCTCCCAGCGCCCAGATTTCCAAAACGGCACTGGGTGCAGAACAATGCGTCCATTGGCAGTATCATGACGATGCGGTTACGGTCGTTAAAGATTATAAGGCTCAAGAATATCAGATTATTGTTTTGGAGCAGACGGATGCGAGTTTTGATTACCGGGATTTTGAAGCGAAGCAGCCGATCTGTTTGGTCTTGGGCAATGAGATTGATGGTGTTTCTGATGCGGTGGTGGCCGCAGCGGACAGCGCCATGGAGATTCCTATGCATGGGGTCAAAAATTCCTTAAATGTTTCTGTGGCCTGCGGCATCGCAGTTTACCATATCGTCCATTCCTTACGTGAACACATACGTGTTTAACGCGTGTCTTTTCTACTTTTACCTTTTTTAAACAGCCGTTTCATATTATACTGATCATATGCCGCAGTGCTCATGATGATATAAGACATTTTGGATCAATGAAATGATTGTGATCAATCGTGATAGTGAAAGGAGGCAGGCATGGCAGATGTATCAAAGGTTGTGATGATTGATGATGAGAGTGATTTATGTCTTGTGGTGAAAGACAATCTTCAAGAGACCGGGAATTTTGTTGTGGAGACATTGACAGATCCTTTCCGTGCTGAGGAATTTATCCGTCAACATCATCCTGATGTGATTCTTTTGGATATTGTGATGCCGCAGAGAGGGGGCAATGAGATTATTCAGGCATTGAAAAAGGATCCGGAACTCAAAAAGATCCCGATCATTATCATCAGCGGCAAAGGTGAAATGATTTACAATAAAAAGAAAGATGAATTCAAATGGTCTCCGAATTCCAAGCTGGTTCAAAGCCGGGGAGATTTGCCCAATCTCAAGGGGGCAGAGGCATTGGCGGAGTTTTATGAGGTGGCGGACTATGTGTCCAAACCATTTACGACCGACATCTTAAAAAATGTTTTAGAAGATGTTTTATCCAAATACAAAAAGAAACCGGAATCCCAGGAATTGGTCGAATAGTAAGCATGGTATTTAACGGAGAGGCGTTGATCGTATGACCATTGCGTTTTTAGGAATTGGCGTCATGGGCAGGCCGATGGTCCAGCGTTTGATTGATGCGGGCCATCGGCTGTCATTGTTCAACCGTACGATCGAAAAAATTCTTGATTTTCGTCAGCAAGGGGTTTTGGTTACGGATTCGGTAGAGGACGCGATCCAGCCGGCAGAATGTGTCATCGTGATGCTCAGTGATTATCCAGCGATCGAATCGGTTTTGTTAAATGGGCAGGGCATGGAATTTGATGGCCGAACGGTCATTCAAATGGCAACGATTCTTCCGGAACAGAGTTGTGAGCTCAAAGCACGCATTGAAAAAAAAGGCGGACGTTATTTAGAATGTCCTGTCTTGGGCAGCCGGGATAAGGCGGCCGAGGGAGATCTCATTTTAATGGTTGGATCGACTGCGGATCAATTTGTGGAGTGGAAACCTGTACTTCAGGCCTTTGGGTCGTCGATCAGACACGTCGGCAGTGTTGGTCAGGCCGCAGCGTTAAAGCTCGCGCTCAACCAGCTGATTGTAGCGTTGGTAGCTGCGTTTAGCATGAGCGTCGGCATGGTGTTAAGCGAAGGAGTTCGTATTGAGGATTTTATGGCGATTGTGAGAGAGAGCGCATTGTACGCGCCGACATTTGATAAGAAACTTCCGCGGATTTTAAAGAATGATTTTGGAGATCCTAATTTTCCAGTGAGACACATGCGGAAAGATATGCGTTTGATTGTGGAGCAGGCGAAACACTATGGTTTGGATACATCCATATTGCAGGCTATAGAGACACTTTTCCAGCGTGCTGATCAAAGCGGTTTTTCCAACGAAGATTATTCTGCAATTTCTCGGATCATTTATCCCCGATGATAATATCTTTTCCCTATCAGAAACCGAAGTCTTCCGTGCCCAGATCCGTCGGCGTTTGTCGTTTGGGCTGGGCAGTCATTTTATCCAATGTTGCGCTTTATGGCATCTACTACAGCGGTCTTGTGGATCATCCGCATATTTTTATCCAACGCATCACGGCGCTGATCTCTATGGTCGCCATATTCCCTTATGATTTATTCACGCGATATTTTTCTTTTCAATGGCCGCTCCACATTGTCTGGGTCATGATGACCGTAATGTGCGCGTTCGGAATCCTGTTTTTGAATAAGGCGGCCAGATCCATTTTTATTATTTTGAACATTCTTCATCTGGTGGCTTTGTGGTGTCTGCTTTTGTTTCATGTTTATACGACGGAGTTTGTTGATTATTTCTTTAAATTTTATTTTACGGCGGTGGCATCCGGTTCGTATATGGCATTTTTGACCCTGCCGGAGATCCAAAAACAATTTCAGGTTGATTTGGAGGCGATGAAGGTCCGCATTCTTTTAAACCGCCCGTTGGGCAGAAAAGTTCAGAAGTCGGATGCCCGTAAGTATGCTGATTTGAGCGTTGCGTATATGAGAATGGACCGTTACGCCGAGGCGGTTGACGCGTTGACCAAGGCCATTCAGGGGGATCCGAGCCAGGCAGAGTATTATTTTCGACTGGGGATGGTGTATATCAAGCAACGGCTGTCCAGTGAAGCGATCGCGGCATTGCAGATGGCGGTGCAGCGAGATCCGCTGCATTATGAGGCGTATTATAATCTCGGAGTGTTATATGTTCAGTCGGGGTGCAGTCGGGAGGCGGCTGAGATGTTTTTAAAGGCGACTCATGTTCGTCCCCAAGAGGCGCAGGCGTACCGTGACCTGGGCGATGCGTATTTTTCCTCAGGCCGTTTCGAAGATGCCGTGCAACAATTTTATCAGGCCATTGCGTTGAGCCGTGGAGATGTCTACTCTTATTATCGGGTCGGATGTATTGCAACGGAATATCTTGACCGGCAGCAGGATGCCCTTGAGGCCTTACGCGCAGCGGTTAAGATCAAAAAAGATTTTTGTGATGCCTATTTTCAATTGGGCAAAGTCTGTATTAAATTAAAACGGTTTAAAGAAGCGGTGCGTTTGTTTAAACACGTTGTCCAGTTGGAAGAGGATCATGTACAGGGGCGGTATTATTTGGGATTTTGCTATGTTATGCTCAAAGACTATCATTCGGCCCGCTCTCAATGTCAGGTGCTGAAAAAATACGATGAGGATTTGGCGGAGAATCTTCAGATGCTTTTAACGGTTTGATGTGATTTTTGTTTTCACAATTCCCATGGACGAACAATCGGTGTACAATACATCCATTGCGGGTGCATTGATCAGCGCTGATGCTTCGGCGGGAGGAATCGGTTATGACTGAGTTTTTAAAAAGGCGGGTTTATTTTATTGATCCAGCATTTCAGCTGAATTTTATTTTTAAATTCTGTCTGATCATTGTGATTTCCTTTTTTTTGGTGGGTGGGGCAGCCTTGATGATCGCAAGGAATTATCATCCTGTTGCGGCTGCAGGCGTTGCTGACAGCACCCAATTGGCGGTCGATTTTATTTTTCATGAATTGGCGGTGATTTTGTTCATTGCAGCGGTTGTTTCGCTGATGATTGTTTTGTTTTTGACGTTATCCGCTTCCCATAAGATTTCTGGTCCGATTTTTCGTATTCGAAAGGATATTGAACGTGTTCAGGCGGGAGATTTTACCGCGCGTTTTTTTATCCGTGATTCCGATCAAATGCAGGCGTTGGCCGGAAGTTTGGAACAGATGACGCAGATATTGCGCAAGCGGCATCTGGCGATCGGTGGTCAATGCCGTTCGGTGACAAATTTTTTAGAAGAAAAGAACCTGGGTGGGTCCAAAGAGGATCGGGAAAAGCTTCTTCAGATGTTGAAAGAGCTATATGAATTGTTAAGTTATTTTAAGGTTTAAAACGCGTTTGTACGAGTGAGAGCATGATGAGGAGCGGGACTGCCCGCTCTTTTTTTGTGCTACGGGATTGTTGCGATTGTCACCGTGTTTCGAATCAGTTGTTTTCCTCAAGACTGACGATGAGGATGTTTTTCGGTAATCAATATCCTTGCTTGATAATTAATATTAATATTAGTAAAATAAAAAAATAATATTGTTTTAAAAAGCGAGGTCGTACCTGAACCGCCATATTTGTATTCATGGTCATTTCTATCAGCCTCCCCGTGAGAACCCCTGGCTTGAGGAAGTCGAGCATCAGGCCTCAGCGGCCCCTTTCCATGATTGGAATCAGCGTGTGACAGAAGAGTGTTATGCGCCCAATACCGCTGCCCGGATTTTAAGCCCAAAGGGGCAGATCGTGGATATTGTCAATAATTATACCCGGATCAGTTTTAATTTCGGACCGACGCTTTTGAGCTGGATGCAACGCAAAAAACCAGAGGTCTATCAACAGATTATTGCATCGGATCGCCAGAGCCGTGATTATTTTTCAGGGCATGGCAGTGCCATTGCGCAATGTTATAACCATATGATCATGCCTTTGGCCAGTTTGCGGGACAAGAAAACCCAAATTGTCTGGGGAATCAAAGACTTCGAATTTCGGTTTGGCCGTGCTCCCGAAGGGATGTGGCTGCCGGAAACAGCCGTGGATTTGGAAACTCTGGATTGCTTGGCCGAGCAGGGAGTGCGCTTTACCCTTTTGGCACCGCGTCAGGCCCATCGTGTTCGTCGGGTCGGAGAGAATGACTGGAGAGACGTTTCTGGCGAGGCAGTGGATCCGCAGAGGGCCTATTGGTGCCATTTGCCATCGGGGAGAAAGATTGCCATATTTTTTTATGACGGTCCGATTTCGAAAGATATTGCGTTTGGAGACACGTTGGGTGACGGCCGCCGGTTTTCCGATCGATTAATGAGCGTTTTTCCGCCGGATGATCATGCCCGTCTTGTGCATATCGCAACCGATGGGGAGTCGTATGGGCATCATCACCGGTTTGGCGAAATGGCCTTGGCATTCTGTTTAGAAGACATAGGAAAAAATCATCTGGCGCAGCTGACGATTTATGGAGAATTTTTAGAGCATTTTCCTCCAGAATATGATGTGGAGATTTTTGCTAATTCTTCCTGGAGCTGTGTGCACGGGGTTGAACGGTGGAGATCAAACTGCGGCTGCAATTCCGGCGGTCATCCGCAATGGCATCAGCAGTGGCGCCGGCCCTTGCGCGATGCGTTGGATTGGTTGAAAGCAGAAGTGGATTTGGTGTATGAGGAGCATGGCGGCCTGTTCTTGCACGATGTCTGGGCTGCGCGGGATGATTATATTGATGTTATTTTGAATCGCAATGCCGGTACGCGCGAACGATTTTTTAAAAAAAATATGCAACGGGATTTAAATCCGGCAGAACGGGTGATGGTCCTGCATTTATTGGAGATGCAGCGGAATGCCATGTTGATGTATACCAGCTGCGGGTGGTTTTTT
>CAZBHY010000093.1:0-6238 GCA_964491705.1 uncultured Planctomycetales bacterium | reverse complement strand
CATGTCATTCCTTTATCCAGCAAAAAAAACTGATGACGTCTCATACAAATCCAAATCAATCGTCTTTCGCTTTTTAATCGCCTTTTCCATCGAAACAGACTGCAATTTGTTGTCCCGCAAACTGACCATCTCACCGAATTTTTCTTCCTTGACCAGCTCAACAGCCTTAATCCCAAACCGCGTCCCGATCACACGATCATACGCCGTCGGAGTCCCGCCCCGTTGAATATGGCCGAGCACGCTGACCCGAGTATCATACCCGGTCTGGTTCTCGATTTTCTTACTGACAAATTCCCCAATACCGCTAAAATGGCGCAGGCGCGTTGCGTCCATTTCTTTCCGATCGAACCCCTTGATATTGGCGCCTTCCGCAACCACGATAATACTAAATGTTTTCCCTCGGCGATGGCGGGCCTTGATCTCATCACAGACCTTCACCATATCGGCCTCAATCTCGGGAATTAAAATCACATCAGCCCCTCCAGCGATTCCAGATTCAAGCGCAATCCATCCCGTGTGCTGTCCCATGACCTCAATGACCATAATGCGATGATGACTTTCCGCCGTTGTATGCAAACGGTCAATGCATTCCGTCGCCACATTCACCGCCGTATCAAATCCGAATGCATAATCCGTTCCTTGCAGCGCATTGTCGATCGATTTTGGAACACCGACAATCTGAATATGCCGATCACAATAAAGTTTCCATGCAATCTTAAAGGTCTCTTCTCCACCGACGACGATCAACGCATCCAAGCCATTGCGTTTATAATTCTCGGTGATCGCATCCACCGCCTTCGAATCTTTGAGCGGATTGATACGGCTGGTCCCCAAAATTGTTCCCCCTTTATCCAAAATACCGGATGTCACGCGTGAATCCAGAATCTTCATATCATTATCAATGAGACCCTGCCAGCCGTTTTTAATACCGGTGACCATGTATCCATCCAGCATACCCTTACGCACCACCGCGCGAATGACAGAATTCAGACCGGGGCAATCCGCCCCACCTGTCAAAATACCAATTTTCTTCATCAACCACCGCCTTTGCTGATAAGCCCGTGATGATTAGGCGCGATACCCTTCAAAAGGAAGCCCGGATTCTTTTTCAACACCGCCCTGATTCTCTTTATTCCGCTTGTCCTTAAACGATTGAACAACAATTTTTACCACATCAACTTCAACCGCAACGGTCTCTTCCAAACCGATCATATCCTGAATTTTACGCTGAATGATTTTTTGAACACGCGCGGTCATCTCAGGAATATTGACATCCCCTTTCAAAACCAGACGCACCTGAACGTTCAGTCCGCCCTTTCGCCCAGCGATGATGGATGACCTCGCCTCTTTAACGTCGGAAACCTGCAACACAACTTTACGGATCAGATCCTCCATCGCCACTAAAGAAACGCTCACGCGTCCGGCAGGATTATCAAACGCAATATTCCGCTCTTTTTGATGAATCCCATAAATTGTCTTCGCCATCAGATGCGTTTTGATCAACAACAAAAGTGCAATCAAGCCAAACAACAAACGCATGTTGGGATCATAATAAATCACTTCCAAAATCGTTGTGACCGATTCAATAGGAATCAGGCGCATGACAAACAGGGCTAAAAAACATACAAACAGCAGGATGACCACCTCATAAAACAGCACTGCTAAACGGATCCGAAATTTCATATCTCCCCCCTCTCAATTCCACAGATATTAATGTTGACATCCTTGAGATCAATCTCCGCAGCCTGTTCAATCGCCTCGCGTATCAAATCCTGCGCCTGCGCCGCCGTGTCCGGAATGCTCAGCCCATATTGAATACACACCCTCACATCCACCACGACCTGGTTATTTTTATCAATAACAACGGAGATCGCCGGATGTTTTTTGATGCCGAAAAACTCCTGGGTTTTTCCCCAAAAGTTGCACGCCGCCAAACGCAAACCCTTAATATCTGCGATCGCATTTGCAGCAATATCTGCGACCACATACTTATGAATCTGAACTGACCCAAAATCAACCTTTTGAATCTCTCTCATACCCTACTCCTCCACATTATTTTTCATATTCTTTTCCAAAAAATGTGTCGAAATCTTTCCCTCAATAAATAACGGGTGATTCATAATGTCCGTATGCAATCCAATCGTTGTTTTAATCGGGCTGATATAAAACTCATCCAGCGCCCGTTTCATAATATTGATCGCCTCTGTACGTGTCGCCGCATGAACGATCAGTTTGGCGACCATAGAATCATAAAACGGTACAATTGAGAAGCCCTGATAAATATGAGTATCAACCCGGACGCCGCGCCCTCCCGGAAGATGCAGCTCATCAATCTTTCCAGGCGACGGCATAAAATTATTCTTGTAATCTTCCGCATTGATACGGCATTCAATGGCAGCTCCCCGGATGACCACATCCTTCTGAGCAATGGTTAATACCTCACCGGCAGCCGCCTTGATCTGCTCCTTGATCAAATCGAACCCGGTGACCATCTCCGTTACAGGATGCTCCACTTGAATGCGCGTGTTCATCTCCATGAAATAAAATTCCCCGGTCGCATCTAACAAAAATTCAACAGTGCCAACGCCGTGATAATGGGAGGCCTCTGCGGCCTTGATCGCGGCCTCCCCCATCCGACGACGCAATTCCGGCGTCAATGCCGGGGACGGGGCCTCTTCAATCAATTTCTGATGACGGCGTTGAATACTGCAATCCCGTTCCCCCAGATGAATGACATGACCATGCATGTCCGCTAAAATCTGAAACTCAATATGCCGGGGATCCATGATATATTTTTCAATATACACATCGGGATTGCCAAAATTCGCCTCAGCTTCTTTCCGTGCCATGGCAAACGAACTGGTCAGCGTCACATCATTGTGACAAACCCGCATCCCTTTTCCTCCGCCTCCAGCGGCTGCTTTAATAATCACAGGATATTTGATCTGCTTGGCAACATCCAAGGCCTGCTGCTGATCTTTGACAACGCCCTTGGCCCCAGGCGTTAACGGGACACCCATTTTACGCATCGTCTCACGCGCCTGAACTTTATCCCCCATCAACCGTATCGTCTCCGGTGTCGGCCCGATAAAATGAATATTACAAGATTCACAGATCTCCGCGAAATGCGCGTTCTCCGCTAAAAATCCATACCCTGGATGGATCGCGTCAACATCCGTAACCTCAGCGGCGGCGATAATCGCGGGAATATTCAAATAGCTCTCGCTACTTTTTGCTGGTCCAATGCATACTGCCTCATCCGCAAAACGCACATGCAGCGATTCCCGATCTGCCTCAGAAAAGACTGCGACCGTTTGAATTCCCATCTCTCGACAAGCACGGATGACCCGCAGCGCGATTTCCCCACGGTTCGCTATCAAAATTTTAGAAAACATAATGGCTTTTCTCTCTTATCTGTTTTTGATGAGCAACGATTAAGTTCCTTGCCCTATCGACCAAAACGCTAAACTCGCCCATCCCGCATTCTACGCTGACTCTACCAGAAAAAGAGGTTGTCCGAATTCGACCGGATCAGCATTATTGACCAAGACATCAATGATCTTGCCCTTGACCTCAGATTTGATTTCATTCATCAACTTCATGGCTTCAACGATACAAACGACCTGGCCAATATCAACCGTCTGTCCAATCTCAACGAAAGGCGGTGATTCTGGAGAGGGGGCGCGATAGAATGTCCCAACCATCGGCGAAACAATTTCGGCCGCGGTGGAAGACGCTTTGGACGGGATGGACGGGCCTGCCTCCGAAGAAGGCGCAGCCGCTACTTGATGAACCTGAGCCTGATGAACAACTGGCACCACAGCGCCTCCCGCACTTTTTTTCAATTTCAACTTCGTTCCTTCACGTTCCACCTCAACTTCAAAGAACTCATGCTCATTCATCAACTTCATAATCTCTTTGATTTCTTTTACATTCATCGTTGAATCCTTTCGACATACTGGCTCGTGCGTGTATCAATTTTTATCCAATCACCCTGATTAATAAACAACGGGACATGGATCACCGCCCCTGTTTGAATTTTAGCCGGCTTATTTCCAGAACGGGACGAATCCCCCTTTATCCCCGGCTCCGACTCAACAATTTCTGCTTCGATAAAATTCGGCAAAACAACTTTTAACACTTTATGCTCATGAATCCATCCCACCACTTCCAAATTTTCCAATAAGAACCGCTCGGCGCCACCCAGCAGCTCTTGTTCAATTTCAACCTGTTCATATGTATCATGATTCATAAAATGATACACCGTTCCGGTATGATAAAGAAATTCAAGCCGCTGCTCTTCCATCGGCACGTCCTCAAGACGATCAGCGGTACGGAACGTCCGTTCCAATGCTGTTCCAGTTTTCACATTTCGCATTTTCACCCGGCAGAAGGCTGCCCCTTTTCCAGGTTTTACATGGTGATATTCACTCACGATATAAAAGTCACCCTCAATATTCAGCGCCATTCCTGCTACTAATTGATTAATCCCAATGGTCATACGAAAACTCCCTTTCTCAAAAATCAATACTGTATATCACATCCGTTAAAGTAAACAATTGCTATGTCGCTAAAATTTCTGCTGATTTCCTTTGCCCTTGAACATCCGTTTGATCAAATAAAAAATGGCGGATCAGCGGTACCCCCACGGCTAAGAATGTCACACCCGGTCTCTGTTACTAAAACCATATCTTCAATACGGATACCAAATTTCCCTGAGATATAAACACCCGGCTCTACCGTCACAACCATACCCGCCCGAAGAACGTCTGCGCTATGGACAGATAGACGAGGGGATTCATGAATCTCCAACCCAACTCCATGCCCCAAGGCATGCGTAAAAAATTTCTCTAACTTCTTTTTTCTGAGAGATTTTCGTGCGGCAAGATCAACATGCGCCACAGCAACCCCATCTTTAATCTGAGAAATAGCCGCCTCTTGAGCGTCAGCCACTGCCTGATACACATCCCGAATAGGATGGGCTATTTTATCGGAAAGAAAAATCCGTGTCAAGTCAGAGTTATACCCATTCATACGAATACCTAAATCTATAAGAATAATATCATTATTCTTAATAATACGACTCGAAATACTGGCATGGGGAAATGCAGAATTCGGCCCAGACGCAATGATAGGATCAAACGCAAAGCCAACATTTTTCCTACGCGTAAAGTCTTGCAGCTTCCAAAGCACCTCCCGCTCTGCCAACCCAGGCTTTAATATGCGCCTTAAATACCGATACGCCTCTTTATTAGTGGCGATGCACTGCCGGATCTGTGCAATCTCATCCGCATCCTTGAACACTCGCAACCTTGCCACAGCCCCATTAACCGCATGAATCCGGATTGCTGTCCCGCACGCCTGTTTTAACTTTTTCAACTTCGCAACAAAAAAATGATTTTCGTCAATCCCGACTCTGGCGCGTGAAAACTGATTCAAAATATCCACAACACCACGCTCCAAACCATTGCGGCACACCCAGACACGGGCGATTTTCCCCAGTGCCTGCCTGGCCTCATCACTATAACGGCTGTCTGTCAAATAATACGCACGCTGCGCCATAACCAACAGCCATGCCCCGCTGGCCGAAAATCCTGTTAAATACGCAATGTCGGATGGACTAATGACAAGATAGGCATCGAGATCGTGATCGGTGAGAAATTGTGAAAATGTTTTAAGACGTGATCGCATAAAATAAAGGATAAAGGATTAAAAAACAGAAACAAACCGAAAACACACGACAAGCTCTTAATTAATTTTTCCTAACACAGACTGTCAATAACATCAGCATATTCATAACGATCGGCTTCTTGGATTTTTAAATTTGAAGTTTTCAGGCTTTCTCCTTAATCCCTGATCCTTAATCTTTTAATCCTAAGCAAGCAATCCAATAATCGCTTCCAGACCAAGCAGATAACTATCAATGCCGAAGCCGCAGATCTGGCCTTGCGCTACTGGCGCGATCAGAGAGGTGTGGCGAAATTCTTCTCTGGCATGAATGTTAGAAAGGTGCACTTCCACGGTCGGAATATCAACAGCAGCGACCGCATCTTGCTTATGGTGGATGAAGCACACCGGACGCAGGAAGGTGATCTCGGACAAAAGATGCGTGCAGCTTTACCCAATGCATTTTTGTTTGGGCTTACGGGTACGCCGATTAACAGATCAGACAGGAATACTTATTGGGCCTTTGGCGCGGAGTGCGACGAACATGGTTATCTCAGCCGCTATTCCTTTC
>CAZBHY010000092.1:0-6330 GCA_964491705.1 uncultured Planctomycetales bacterium | reverse complement strand
ACCACCTGGACCAAAATTTCCTGGCCCTCTTTCAAAGGCAGCACCTCTTTTGCTTTTTTGGGGATCTTCTCTGCCGCAGCCGGAGCCTTACGTTTTAAAATTCGATCCAAAATTCCAGACCGAGGCACAGGCAACTCTTCCTCGATCAAAGGATTGTCTTCCGCATCTGTCAAATATAAAAACCCATTGCGCTCCTGACCGATATTGACAAACGCCCCATTGATCGATGGCAAAATTGATTCCACTTTTCCCTTATAGACATTGCCCAGAATCGACTGCTGCTGATCAAACTCAACATGAAAATCATCCAAAATCCCATCTTCGATCATGGCAACGCGCGTCTTGCCCTCATCTTTACTGATCAAAATTTCTCTCGCCACTCTTCTCTCCTCGTCCTATAAATAAATAGAATAAATAGGGGCAGCCCCTATTCTTAATTTCCTTTCCAAAAATAAAACAAAAAAGTTTCGCTTTATTTTTCCTCATCCGTGGTCGGCGTGATAATATGCGGCGTTAAAAATATCAATAAATCCGTTTTTACATTCTCAACGGAATCATGACGAAATAACCGACCTACAAAAGGAATACTCCCTAAAATCGGCACCTTCGATTCGTTCTTCACTTTGTTATCCGATATCAAACCGCCGATCACCAGCGTCTCGCCATTTTTGATCATGACCTTGGTGGTCGCCTCACGGACCGTTAATTGCGGAACAGGCGTTCCCTCGACCGTGACCGTTGAGTCAGCAATAATTGCTGTGATCGTTGGCTTCAAATCCAGTGTCACCATCTCCGCGTTATTGACATGAGGCGTTACCTCAAAGATCACCCCGATATCTTTGTAATTCCAACCAGACACCTGCATCTCCCCCTGATCCTTATTATATGTATACGTGGGAAATGGATATTGCGTGCCGACCGTAATTTTCGCTGGTTGATTATCCAGTGTCACGATCCGGGGATTGGACAGGGTGTTGACATCGCTGCGCGTCTGAATAATCTGCAACAACGTGGTAAATGCACTGAAATCCAATGTCCCAAATGCAAATAAACTGTCCGCGTCATAGGTAACAACATTCGTCGTCGCATCGACACTGTCTACCGGGATCGGTAGAACAAAATTTCCATCATTTCCTCTTCGCAGGGGGAATGTTGAATTCCATATTGACCCCTTGCCCGAGGCCTGCAGATTCCAGTTAATCCCTAACTTCTCGGCATTGCCCAATGTCGTCTCAATGATCCTCGCCTCAATCAACACCTGTGGCGTGGTGCTGTCCAATTTCTGAATAATCTCACCCATCATCTCAACCTGCGACAACGTGTCCCGGACAATAATCGCGTTGGTACGCTCATCAAAATTCACAGCGCCCCGCTCTGTTTTCATCTTTTCCACTGAGGTTACCACACTCGCCGCTTTGGCATAACTCAATACAAACGATTTGGTCACCAAGGGTTCTTGATCTGATAAGATGACCGCGTCTTCTCTTCTTTTTTTCAAGTTCTCAACAGTGGTGACGCTAATAATACTCTCGCGTTTCTCATACGCGTATCCATACGTCTGAAGGACAATATCCAGCGCCCTCTGCCATGGAACATTGTCCAGCTGAATGGTGACAAGCCCGGCGACTTCAGGTCCGGCCACGATATTCACCCCGCTTTTATATGCCAAAACACGCAAGACATCACGGATATCCGCATCCCGAAAATCCAAACTGACCATCCCGTCCGGGACCTTGCCTGTTTCCATTGGTGCATCTTCTAAAACAAGCGCCTCAACCACAGCAGTCTCTTGCGGCACCACAGGTTCAGCCGCAACGATTTCCTCTGCCTGCACGCCAGAATCAGCAACAACGTCCTCCTGTAGAACAGGATTGTCAACCGTCTCCGCTGCTTGCTGAGCATAGACAGGACAACACGCCATCACCAATATCAAGACTAAGATGGACAATTTTGACATCTTATTCCTCCTTTTTCAGATACACTTCAATTTTTTCCTGACCATTATCCAAAACGACATGCGTCGGCGTCACGCGTTCAATACGAAAGGCACCCACCATGTCACCTGTTTTCACAATCCTCCCATTGATCACCGCTACTGTTTCGTCGGCACCGACCAAGATTCCCTGCAGCATCATGTCAGAGGCAGACAATTCCTTCTCATCATAACTGATGATTGATCCGCTGTCCGTGACCAACGGCCAAAACGGATCTCGTCGACCGCCATCGTCATAAACAAACTGCGCGATCACCTTGATATCAAGGTCTTCCTCAGCGATGACAATGCCCATGACCAAAAAAACACTGAGAATAATTAAGGAAACCTTTTTCATTTTTTCTTTTTCCCTTGTTGCGGCGGCTGTGACACTGCGACCTTACGCGTGGATGACGCCGGCTCAAAAACAACAGCCTGGACTTCCAGCTTGACCTGGTGCTGCCTGGGATTCGCCGCATTGGCAACCATCATGATCTGTTTAACCGTCATCAAGGCGCCTTCTTCTTCCAACGCGTTTAAAAACCGGCCAAAATGGTGATAACCGCTTTTCGCCTCGATCACCACCGGCATCAAATAATACCGTCCATCTGCATTTTTCAACACCGGCTGATCAAAATTCGCATCTGGAATAATCTGCTCCACAAAAATCTTATGACGATTCGCCACTCGGGACAGCTCCTCTAAAACAACCGGAACCTCTTCAATGGTCCTAATCCGTTTTTCTAAAACAATCAACCGTTCATCCAGCAGATCGATATCTTTTTTATATTTCTCCACACGCAACCGGTTGGTCTCAAACTGCTTAAAACCATCCGCGATGTCAGAACGCTTGGGGCCCAAGGCCCGCAATGTATTGAGCTGAAACCGCATGATCAAAAAATAATCCATCAGAAGCACCGCGACTAAAACCCCGATCACCAAATAATAAGGATTTTTCTCATTGATCCGCCCAATGAGCTTGATCACCTCTTCTTTGATTCGGATATTTTTAATATTGGCTATGTTCATTGATGTTCCCATTTATTTTTTTATGCGATGCATTCCACGGCGCCCGAAACAACGTTGTGCTCCCCTATCGCGATCATCACCATGATACGGCCCAAGCATCTATTCCTGCGCCAACACAACCCGAATCACAAAATCAGCGACAGAGATCTCTCCGACCCGACGGCTCTTAATAGACTCCAATTCTACTGCCGCCGTGCCGTCCATAAAATCCGCCGATTCTTTAAGCTGTTTGACAAAATTATGAACGGTGATCATCTCGACCTTATGCTTTGATACAGAACTGCCATTCATCACTAATTCAGCGCCGTCAAAACGCACCTGGCTCAGCCAAACCCCTCGCGGAATATGATCACTGATCGCCTGCAACTTTCGCGCCCACGATATATTCTGATCAGCCTTGATACTGTCGATCGTTTTAATCCGCGCCTGCCGCTCCCGCAAATCTTTGATCACCACATCCACCTTATTTTTCTCAGGCAAAATCTTTTCCCACCGATGCTGCTGACCTTTCAATTGAATATATTTCACCACAATAATGCCTTGGAGAAAAATATGCCATAACGCTAACAAAACAAGAAACCCGCCGATCAATCCGATGATCACCTCTCGCGGCAACACAAACCCAGCAGGCAAAAACCCTCCATGCCTACTTTTACGCCGCGCCTCATTTGGAACAAGATTAATTGTAATCATATTTTTAAGCCAATAATATGTAACGCGCAACACATAACGTGTCACTTATCCCTTGCGACTTATTTCTTTAATACAACGCCAATCCCAACGCCACTCCAAACTGACCGGACACCTTTTTTGCTTCCGTTTGCAGATTTTCCGGGATGATGAAATATTGGAACGGATCCCAGCTTGCTGTGTTGATCTCTAAATAATTTGTGAATAATTCCGTTAATCCATCCAGCCGAGCGGCTCCTCCACACAAAAAAATCTTGGTAATGGGAACATTGTGTTCAGTCACAAAATAATCAAACGATAGGCGCATATCAGAAATCAGGTTCAAAACAACCGGCTCACACGCCTTGATCACGTCGGGTCGTTTTCCCCCGGTGTTGCATTTGATCTGTTCGGCGTCGTCAAACGCAATCTCCAAAGCACTGGCAATCTGTCGCGTAAAATCCTGCCCGCCGATGAAAATATCCCGAGTAAACCGCGGCAAATTGTTGTGGACAATATTCACGCTGGTCACCTTGGCCCCGATATCAATAATGGCTGTGGCGCTGTTTTGACTCTTCTCGTGCAATCCTGCAGCTGCATCTGCGCTCAACGTATTAATGACATTGCCCATGGCAATCGAATTTAGCGTGACAAAATCCGACTGCACGCCAATATTTTTCAGCAGTTCCATGCGCTCATCAATAATTTCCCGTTTGGCCGCAGCCGCCAACACCGTCATCTTATTCTCTTTGCCTTTGGGATCAAGGATCATGCAATCCAAATAAATCTGCTCGGCCGTAAACGGCAGATATTTATCCGCTTCATAAACAAATGATTTTTTCAATTCCTCCAGGGACATCCGCGGCAGATCAATATAGCGGATGAGCGTCCCTTTGCCCTGCACCGCTGTTGCCGGCGCTGCCTGCGGATCGGATGTCTTTGATAACAATGCCTGCACAGCAGGCGCGGGATTATTGTCCACGATCGGCTCAATGGCCCATTGGACCAATTCAAACACATTGCCCTTGGGCCTGAGCTCTACCATTTTGCACGATGACAAACCGATATCAATACCCACCGATGATTTAACACGCGGCTCAGGAATGTATTTTTTAACGAAATCCAGATATTGCTGAAATATTTTTTTTATATCCATCATTTAATTCACCAAGATAAAAATATCGGGTGGCTTTTTATCCGGCGCGGCCGGAAGAGACTCTTCAAACTGCTTTTCCTGTTCATCAGATATATCCGTGCTGATCCGCTCTGAAAGCGGTTTCGCAGAATCTGGAGCATCAACCTGAGGCTGCTGAACAATAGGATACGCCGACGAAGAAACCTGCTGATTCACATCCGTCATAATCAGTGTATTAAGATAAACAGCCAAGAGAACAAAAAAGATCCCAACACCAATGATAATCCAACCCTTATATGTCTGCCAAATATTTTTCATATATCCTCGCCCCACTTTTAACCCTACAATCCGTTCTCTCTAAATGCTTTTATGCAGTGTCATTATAACATAATTCGTAACTGCACCTATGCGATTTTCGTATAAAATATCCTGACGCCCTATCCCTTAATCCTTTATCCTTAACCTTTTATATCAATAGGCCCCTTCCCAATACACAATATTATCTGTAATATCATTCGTAAAAGCGACAAATGTACGCAACGTCGGAAAATATGGCGGGGTCTTCCCCTGCAGCATCCGGCCATCATAAACAAAATTCCGACCGTAACCGGATATCTGCTCTCCTGTTAAACTATTAAACTGACCAAACGCACCATAAAATTGTGAAATTGATCCGCCTAAAAGAGTGCAAATTCCACGCGGAGAGCCCTCATCATAATCATCTACGGTAAACTGACCAAGATGAGCCATCAGAACCCCGTGAATATCAAGATCGTCCGGCGCGGCTGTCCCAACACGAATATTCCCTCCCCAGGAAACGACTCCCAAAACATTCTCCGCCCCATCGGCATTAGGCGGCTGATACCCTGGATCTCCGGGCGTGCCGGAAGCAGGAGTATAATCGCTATAACGGATATGATCTGTCAATATAACATCTTCCTCTGCTGAAATCGTCAGTTCTGTATTGCGCTGGATCGTTCCTTCAAGACTGGTGATATCCCCGTCCACATAAATAATTGTGCCGATGCTGGATGCACCAAAGGGAACACCCGTATACGTTGTGGTGGTTTCCCCTTCTGTTATATGAGTCTGATTACTTATCAGATCAACCGTCACGGTCTTGGTCGTTGCCCCCTGTGTAATCGTGTAATTCGCGTTATCATCTGTATCCACAGTCATCTCAATCGTCGCGTCCCCTTTCACATAAATCCCGGCTGTTACTTCTGAGCCGTCATTTCGAATATAAATACCATTACTTGATGGCGGGGTTTTTCCATATGCCTGGGTATATAAATCCGCTTTCTGAACAGCCGAAGGAAGATTAATCAAGGCCTGCTTGCGCAAAAACCCCTCATTAAAAACCGGGACATCCCGTGTCCCATTCTTGTCCGCATCCAGCGTAATCGCCCATCCATTATTATAAAACTGCGCCTTGCTTAACTGCTGAGTCACCAGCCCCTCAAAAATACCCGCCTGACCACCGGAAGATGACTTTCCAGAAAAACTAAATTGCTCATTTGTATGT
>CAZBHY010000091.1:0-6370 GCA_964491705.1 uncultured Planctomycetales bacterium | reverse complement strand
TTCCTGACGATCAGCGCGGGTTGAATTTTAATAAAAATAACGATCAGATTAACGCATTAGGTGATGTTTATAAATCAATGATGGCTGGATTTAGTCCAGATGACACCATCAACGCTGTGGTTGAACGGATTCTCAGCGCCGACACATTGAATCAAATCAGAGTCGGAATGTGGCGGCGTTCTGTAAATCATGGCCATAGCCCTGCCCCCGTGGCTAATGCCCGACGTATTCAGTCCTTGAGTGACCGCCGAGCCCAAGCCTCCAGCCCGATTGATAATGAAGAATTTCGTCTGAGCATCGCGAATCTTTTAGGCAAAGGCACAACAGATCCGGAGGTTATTTTATCTTCGGAAAGCATTGCCCTGATCGAGGAACGCCTGCAGTTCAGGGGATATGATTCGGAAAGGATTTTGGATATTATTGCGCGGCTGAAACGTGTTGCGCCATTGTCAACGGTCTTGAGAAAAGAGGATGCGGGCCTGGCGATGCGGGAGGCCTTAAAAATCCTTAAGGCATGGCCGGCGCACATCACGTTAAATAAAACCCTTTTGAAAAAAGTATTCCAGAACAATCTTTTTGTCTTGGACGGCATTGATGATTCTCTCACCTATGAAGAGGTTGAACTTCTGAGGACGGTTGGGGCGTTTAATATCCCGGATGTGGACATTCCAGGATCAAGTGTTCCTGGCATGATCATTCTCCTCCCGGATCTTGTATTGAATGTCTTTAGCCTTAAACATTCCCGGTTAAGACGTGCCGCTCTGGAAAAGTTGGCGGCGGTTGTTTTGCGACAGGTTTATCGTATGAATCATATGAATGGACCTGATTCTGATGCCTTGGTTGAGGAGATCACGGGATATACGGCGAAACAGCTGCTGCCAGGAGGAACACGATTAAAAACACAAGGCCATATTCAAAGCGCAATACGGATGGGCGCCAATTTATATTTGCGCATTGATGGGGCGACGCGGGTCAGATTTGTCAGTGATGAGCATGCAGCGCCTGGGGCACATTTGGTCTATGCCTTGAAGCCTGGGGAAAAGGAGATTGTCATTCAAGGAGGAGACATCTGTTGCTCTCAAGAAAACGGCGAAAACGCCGCGCTTGAAATCATACAAAAATGGTTTGTGGCGGCGGGTCTGGGCAATCTGTTTGATGCCTTGGTGAGTGTGCGCATAGAAGAGATTGTTGAGACTGATGCAGCAGGACAGGCGGTGCGGAATGTCACTGCGGCACGGATCATCAATCAGAAAAAGTTTGCTCTATTAAAAAGTCTTCTTCTGGACTATGGAGTGGATGAGACACTGGTTGATCAATTAAATGATGTGGAAAGATCTTCGGATAATTCCTATTTGTGGCTGGAAATTTATAGACACATCCCGGTGGAAAACCATATTTTGGTCGGAACGATTCATAACGAAGGCATTCCTGAGCGCCCTTATCTGAATCTCTTTATTCAGGCTCAGCCCGAGTATATTTTTATTAACAATATTATGAAGTTTCAGCATGTCACGCCCAAGCCAGCGATTGATGTTGTTCAACAATCCCGCGATGGTGTGATCGAGGCAACGGGCGTGTCGATGCCTGAGGTTGATTTTGGAGAGTCGTTTGTCAGCGGTCGGGTGAATCAAAATATTAATCGGTCGAAGAATTTTGTTGAGCAAATGTTCAATACAGAGAAGAGCGGAGGAAAACTTTTAAAGCTTAAGGTGATCGCTCATTCACATCCGAAGCGCGCGGTTGTATTCAGAGAAGAAGGGGACAAGGTCGTTATCGAGGTGGTGGATGATCAGAAGAGAGCGATTGATGGCTTGATGATTTTTATGCTGGCGGCCCTCAAGGACACGCCATCGCTCTATCCTTCGCTGGTGGTTGAAAATCTTGCGGCCGGGCAACAGCCAGTGGCTTATGTTGAGTTGATTGATGTGCGCAGTCGAAAGGCAGAGGAACATCATGCTCAGGAAGCAGGGCTTATTTTTGATGAGGATGTGCAAGGCATTGCTCAAGAGGCTGTGGAGCTGATCGAGACAGGGCGGGTGAGGGATGTGCAAACCCGTTTTCTGACGATGGTGGGAGTGAACATCGGGGCGTATTGTTTTGTGGAGACATGGTTGCGCATCCATGACCCTGAGTTTTATGAAGAATTTATGAACAACGAGAATTATCCGGTCGGGATTAATCAACGGATTCAGGTGGCCAGTCTCGGTCTGCCTGAAGGAGAGACGTTATCATTAAAGGCGTTGATCACTGAAGTGAAAGCGGATATGGCTGAGCGCGGCGCCTCGTCTCCGATTTCCAATGAGACGGACGTTCTGGTTATTGTCGGCCCGTCTGGCGCCGGGAAAAATACATTTTATGAGGTTTTGATTAAGAACTATCCGCAGTTGTTTGCGTTCCCCGTTCTGGTGACCACACGGGCTGCTCGCGAGGGGGAAACGGAAGACAGATATCGTGAATTCGTGAGCACTGAGAAATTTGTTGAGATGATGCAGGCTGGAGACCTGTGTTTAGTTCGCAATCGGCATGGGCATTCTTATGGCGTCCGCACCGCGAACTTGGCAGACAGCCAAGGACAAAGAAAGATTTTGATTTTTGATACCACATCTGCGGAAACGATTCATATGATTCTCGCCGAATTTCCAAAAGCAAAAACAGTATTGATTCTGCCGTTTACATTTGCGCATTATGATCAGAACAGAGACAGCGCTGTTGAGATTTTGCGTCAGCGCATGATGAAGCGTGGTTCGGTTTCTACAGATGAAGCGAAGAAGCGTATTGAGGAGGCCCAGGTCAATATTGAGTTGTTCCGTCAAATGGCGTTTGATATTGAAATTTTGAATCATGCAAGAGAGCGTTTGCAGGCAAAGCAGCTGAAGTTTGAAGCGGATGTTCTGACACTGTTCGGTCTGTCCGAGCAGCGCAGGTCTTCGTCTCCCATCTCGGATGATCGATCTCATAATCCTTATGGAGACGAAAGCACAGTAACCCGTGATTTTCGGTTGCTTGATCTTTTGCATGCTTCGGGCATCAGTGCCTTTGCTCAAGTCATGTTGAAAGATATTCAGAACCGCACTGTTCGGGTTTTGTTTATCGGTGTAGGCCGGGGATGTGAGGCCTTTGAGTTTATGGTTGATCAATGGCGGGGACAGGATGTGCGTGAGAGGCTTGAGGTGTGGGGCTTGTCCAAAGAAAACCTGTTGTATCGTCACCCCGAAGAGTTGGTGGGATGGTTTAACGCCCGTAGGCCTGAGGCAAAAATCGCAGAGCAGTTGGCTGGGGAGCTTATTCATCATCTTGAGTCGCGCCATTATATTCAGGATATGAATATGAACCAAGGTGTCCGGGTTGATGGTGTGTTTGACCTTATTGTGTTCGGCCAATGCGTACTTTTTTATGCCCAAGACAAATGGGAGGTTTTACGATCAGCGTTACGCGCGTGCCGAGATACGGGCGCGGTGTTTGCAGATGTGGGATCCGGCATCATCAGAGTTGAGGGCCGCACAGACGCAGAGGTTCAGCATCTAGGAGGGGATCAGTATTTACGATCTTTGGAATTACCGGGCGTGACAATTAATAGTACAGGAACGGTCCGATTGTTTGGATCAGTTGCTCTGCCAAAATTAACAATGACCGCATATAATTTTGCATACACGACGTACACGGGTTTTCGCAATGCTCATGATGCTGCGTCATCGCCTGTGAAAATTTTTGTTCGCACGAAAGGAGACATTGATCAAGCCGCCGCGATGCAAAAAGAATCATCGTCGCCTGTTTCCGAGAAGCCATCGTTACACCGTCGTTGTGTGGGTGCAGTGGTTCATGGTTCGTCATCGCCGGTTCAGGATTTGAGAGAACTTGTATGGCGCACATATTATCAAGAAAAAATGCGTGAAAATCCAGAGAAGTACCAGTCGATCGTGATGGCACTTTTAGTCGATCAGCCCGAGACACGCGCGATTATGTTGGCCGGCGAATATGGATCCGATTGGCAGAGAATTGCAGGACACAATGATGTTGCAGGGATGAAGGGTGTTTTTCAGACTCAGACCGGGCGTGAGGATGTCGCCGATCTTGGACATAGAGATGGACTAACGGCACAATCAGGAGAGGGAATATGGAAACATCAATCAATCAACTCCGAGTCCGTAAAATTTTTAATGGCAGCGATGGACGCTTTGTGGTGGCCAGCTATGATCATTGGGCCTACGAATACCGGTTCTTTATTCATGACAGCGGATCGGTTAAAGGACGGACATCAACCGCATCGTGGGTGGATGTCAGCCCGGAAGTGGTTGGCGTCATTCAGAGCAAGATTTATCAATACCTCAAATCAGATTTTACAGACACAGGCCCTTAATACACATTTGACTGGATCGCTGGAGGCGCGGCTATCTTCTGGAATTTGGGAGGAAAGTTTCCGTGGCTGGAGACCGAGCCCGCGTCTTCAGCGGTCCGTGCTTATTGCCCGTCAGATTTTTTCGGGACGTGATTGGGCCGGCAAAATTCCGGTTTTGCCATTACCTGATTTATCTGATCGTCATGCAGCACGGTATGACGCGAGGTATCCAACGGCGGATGATTCCGCCGCAATGATGTCCGTACGATTCCATCCGCGTTGGAGTGGGATGGCGTTTTCTGCTTTGATGCTTTTGAATGATGGGGGCAAGCATTCCCGCAGTACAGGCCTGTCTCCTCCTGTATGGGCATCTTCTCCCATCGAGAACGAAGAACATAATCATCAAGCCAATTACCAGATATGGCTTGAAGAGATTGTGAATGCGTTTGATGCGCATTATCCTGATTCAACTGAATCAGACAAGCTGAAGATACGACAGGCCGCTGCAAGGGCTCTGGCGATATATGATCAGAAAAAACATGTCTTTCCGTCAGGAGAAACGTATGCGGAGCATTGTTTTTCCGCGGCGGAAAATGCCGCCCGATGGGGTGGAGATGCCACGGTTATCTGCGCGCTATTTCTGCATAAAATTGACAACGGTTCAGTGCCAGAGTTGGTGCGCAAAGATCCGGAAGTGGCGGATATCGTTCAGCGGCTGGTGCGGCTGTCTAATCAAACATATTCATCGCACTATCGAGGGTACGATGCATTAGAGAATCTTATCCGCGCTACGCTTTTAATATGCGGCAGCGGTCGAGGGGTGTTGGCTTATTTGGCTGATCAGTTGCAAACGATCGCTAAGGCGAATAAGGATGAGCAAGTTTTCTTCTATAATCGCATTATTCGTGTTGTGCTCCCGATTGCCGGTCGTATGAATCTTGACATGGCCTGGGATGAAATTCGCAATCAGGCTTTCCGGTCTCTAGACCCGAAGAGCTATGGTCAGGCCATCAAATTACGCGAAGAGATCACTCGCAAGGACAAGGAACAGTCGTTGGAGTTATTGCAGGAGATGGCTAGGCTCATAGGCAGTGCCTGTGCGGCAGTGGGTGTCTCTATAGAGCGGATGGATTTCCGTTTAAAAACGGGATACAGCATTCATGAGAAGATTCAGCCGGGTAAGCGCGCAGGAAAGAATGATGGAAAATCCCCTCGGGATATTCTGACGGATCTTTATGGTATCCGGATTGTCACACATGATCCTGATGGTGTGAACAATATCATTATTAATTGGCTCAGCGAGCAGGGGATCATTTTTGAGCGCGAACCGAAAAGTACGAAAAAAATAAACCCGCGAACAGGGCGAGTGGACTCTTATGATGGTATTCATATTAATTTCAAGATAGGGGCAGAGCAGGATCCTTTTGAGGTGATTATTCTTAGCCCCGAAAGTTATGTCAGATATAAATTTTCCAATATCGCGCATTGGAAATATAAATTACAGGAAGAGCTGCATACGGAAAAGTTAAAAAAGCAGAGACTTGTTCCGGAATTTATTGTCTTAAAAGATTTTGAGACATCAGAATTTATGCCATCGGCTGTCATTGAAGAGAATTATGCGGCTATCACGCAATTGTATCAGGGAAATGTGTATGTCGCCTGCGTGGATCGTCAGCGTGGGGAGATGGCTGTTCTTGAGATCGTTCCTGGAAAAAACACCGAGGAAAACAGTCGTCGTGATCTTTCTGGGCGTGTGATCACTGCTCCGTTGCCTGCGGATATCGCGATGTTGCTTGATCTGTTCGGCAGTGAATATCGCGGTATGTGTTCGGCGGTCTTTCCAAACGGGAACATTGATTTAGCTCCTGTCAGACAGGATCGTGTTCCTGAAGGCACTGAGATCGCCTTGGGAACGACTCTTGTTTTGAATTCTGATGGACCGATGCTCTTTCCGCGGGACAAAAAGGCAACGCTAAATCGGGACGCTGAAGAAACGTTAGGATATATTGTTAAGAATGCGTTTTTCTTAAGAAC
>CAZBHY010000090.1:0-6389 GCA_964491705.1 uncultured Planctomycetales bacterium | reverse complement strand
AAAGCGATGGGCGTTGATATTCAGACCAATTTTGTGGTTGGCCGTACACGTAAATTGGGCGATCTTATGAAGAAAGACGGGTTTGATGCCGTTTTTATCGGAACGGGCGCGGGCCTTCCTAAGTTTATGCATATTGAAGGCGAGAATCTCGTCGGGGTTTTTTCCGCAAATGAATATTTGACACGGACAAATTTGATGCGTGCCTATGATTTTGGCCGTGTGGATACGCCTATTTTCCGTTCACGCAAGGTTGCTGTTTTTGGAGGCGGCAATGTCGCGATGGATGCTGCGCGGACGGCTGTCCGGATGGGGGCGGAGGAAGTGCATCTGATTTATCGACGCACTGAGGTGGAGATGCCGGCACGTGTTGAAGAGGTGCATCATGCGAAAGAAGAAGGCGTGATTTTTCATTTACTTCAAAATGCCAAACGGATTTTGGGAGACGACAACGGCCATGTAAAAGCCGTGGAATGTTTGCGGTATGAACTGGGAACGCCGGATGATTCAGGCCGACGCCGTCCGGTTGAAGTGCGGGGCAGCGAGTTTATCCTGAATGTGGATACTGTCATTGTTGCGATCGGCAATGATTCTAATCCTTTGATCAAACAAACAACGCCCGAATTGAAAACCAATGAGCGTGGAAATATTATTGTGGATGAACAGTGTCAAACGTCATGCGAAGGTGTGTATGCCGGAGGAGACATTGTCCTGGGTGCGGCCACGGTGATTTTAGCGATGGGACAGGGGCGGACTGCGGCCAAGGCGATCAATGAATATTTAGCACAGCGATAACGGACTGTGGCGTGTAATGGAAAAATCAACAAGCAAGATCACAATGGAAAATGGAGGAGATCGATGGTGAAAAATAAGTATGTAGAGAAGGTTCTGGACATTGTCAAACAACGCAACGTCGGAGAAACAGAATATCATCAGGCCGTCACTGAGGTTCTGGAATGTCTGGTGCCGGTTCTGGAGCAGAATAAAAAATATGAGTCTGAGCGTATTTTAGAGCGCATCGTTGAGCCGGAACGGCAGATCATTTTCCGCGTGCCGTGGGTGGATGACCAGGGAAAGTTCCAGGTCAATCGGGGCTTTCGTGTTGAGTTTAATAGCGCTTTGGGTCCATATAAAGGAGGGCTGCGGTTTCATCCGACAGTAAATTTGGGGATTTTAAAATTTCTGGGGTTTGAACAGATTTTTAAAAACAGCCTGACGACCCTGCCTATGGGTGGAGGCAAGGGTGGTTCTGACTTTGATCCCAAGGGCAAATCAGATTATGAGGTGATGCGATTTTGTCAGTCGTTTATGACCGAGTTGCAGCGTCATATTGGTCCTGACTGCGATGTTCCAGCGGGAGATATAGGTGTTGGTGGACGTGAGATTGGGTTTTTATTTGGTCAGTATAAACGTATTCGTAATGAATTTACCGGGGTTTTGACTGGAAAAAAATTAAACTGGGGCGGATCGTTGATTCGGCCTGAGGCGACCGGATACGGATCGGTATATTTTGCAGAGGAAATGCTGAAGACCCGAGGCGAGACCTTGAAGGGAAAAACAGTGGTCGTCTCTGGTTCCGGTAACGTGGCGCAGTATACTGTGGAAAAGGTTAACCAATTGGGAGGCAAGGTCGTGACACTGTCGGATTCGAGCGGTACAGTGTATGATCCAGCAGGTATCAATGCAGAGAAGCTTGCCTTTGTGATGGAGCTAAAAAATATTAAACGTGGGCGGATCAAGGAATATGCGGATCACTATCGTTGTCAATATAAAGCGGATGAAAAACCGTGGAGCATCAAATGTGACTGCGCATTTCCCAGCGCAACTCAGAACGAGATTGATGGACGCGATGCAAAAACGCTTTTGGATAATGGGTGTTTCCTGGTCAGCGAAGGCGCCAACATGCCGTCAACCCCAGAGGCCGTGGATCAATATCTGTCACGCAAGATTCTGTATGGGCCAGGTAAGGCCGCGAATGCGGGCGGGGTTGCCACATCGGGTCTGGAAATGAGCCAGAATTCTTTACGTCTGTCATGGTCGCGCGAAGAGGTTGATCAGAGACTGCATGGTATTATGGTGGCGATTCATAAACAATGTTTGGATGCCGCTGAAAAATATGGGTTCCCAGGAAATTATGTGATGGGCGCCAATATTGCCGGGTTTGTCAAAGTCGCAGATTCGATGATTGATCATGGTTTGATTTAAAATTTTTACAAAAAGCAATGTTGCGGCTGCTGATCGATTGATCAGCAGCCGTTTTCTTTTCTGGACAGGGCCGCAGCGCATCAGTATGATGGAAGAAAAACGAAAGGATCTTGGCATGAAAACAAGCACAAAAATCATTTGTACGTTAGGCCCTGCGTCTGGCAGTCGTGAGATGATCCGCGCGCTGGCCCATCAAGGCATGGCTGTTGCGCGCTTGAATTTTTCGCATGGGACACATCAGGATCATCAGATGATGATTGACAATATCCGCGCTGTGAATCAGACGCTGACAGAGAAGATCCTGATTATGCAGGATCTGGAAGGATATCGGATTCGTATTGGCCAGCTTGCTGTTCCGGTTGCGCTTAAAGAGGGGACAACGGTGACGTTGCGTCTCGGACCGGCCAAAACATCGACCAATACGATTCCGCTGGACTGCGATTTTGATGCATCGGCGGTGAAGAAAGACATGCATATTTTTATTACCGATGGAACGATCGATCTTGTCGTGGTTGGCTGTTCAGGAAAAAATATTAAGGCCAGGGTTCTTCAAGGCGGGACGATCACATCGAAAAAAAATGTGAATATTCCCGGGCTTAAGCTTGGGGCCAATATTTTTACGGATAAGGACCGCGTGGATCTTGAGTTTGGGATCAAAAATCAGGTTGATTTTGTGGCGCAGTCATTTGTGCGGAATCGCAAGGACATTGAATGTATCAATAAAATCGTGCGGCCGCGGCTTAAGCATGTTCGGGTGATTGCCAAGATTGAGTGTTTGGAGGCAATTAAAAATTTGGATAAGATTCTTGATGCCTGTGATGGGATCATTGTTGCCAGAGGGGACTTGGGGGTTTCGCTGCCCATTTATCAGGTTCCGGTGTGGCAGAAAAAAATTTTATTCCGCAGCAATCGAAAGAATAAGATTGACATTACTGCGACGCAGATGCTGGAAACAATGACATACAATGCCCGCCCCACCCGGGCAGAGGTCAATGATGTGGCCAATGCGGTTTTGGATGGATCGGGATACGTGATGCTTTCTGGGGAAACAGCCATGGGAAAATTTCCCGTTCAGACGGTTGCCATGATGCGGCAGATTATTGAATACACAGAACGTGAGATGTTTTTGCGGTCAGCAGAGCAGTGGGTTTCTCCTGCGAAGTAATTCAGGGTTGAGGGTCATAAAAAAGGGCACACAAAATTTTGTGTGCCCTTTTTACGGAAAATAAAGGGAATTATCCTTCAATGATGGCATCATTGGGACACGCTGCTGCGCAGGCGCCGCAATCAATGCATTTTTCTGGATCGATTGTGTAAATGGGATCGCCTTCGCTAATTGCCTCGACTGGGCATTCGGGCTTGCAGACTCCGCAGGCGATGCATTTGTCGGTAATTTTGTAAGCCATGCGTTTCTCCTTTCACTGAATGCCGCGCGCATGTTGCCCGCATCCATTCATGTTCAGTGGGTGTTCAAATTTTCTTTAAAATACCATATTTTTTTGATAACGCAACCATTTTTATTTTTCGACGGGCAATGCGCTGATCTTTTCATGATAAATCGTGATTTGGACAGGGCGCCACAGATGGGATGAAAAAAACATCTTGACATCGCGCGTTGGCATTGTATACTTTAACCAAACAAAGGCAACGGTGTCTTTGGGGAAATAGTGAAGGCGGACACAGATGTCCTCAGCGGTTTTAAAACGGCTGGGGATTTTTTTATGGGCAATGACGCCCTCGTATGCTGGGAAATATAAGACAGCCGCGGGGGCGTTTTCTTTTAATCATGAACACGGCATCGGCATTACGCCGGGAAAAGAGGACAACGATGATCCGATTGGCATGGGGGTGGAAAGTGATGGTTGTTTTTTTGGTCATGATGGCGGCGGTCTGCCTGCCTGCCTTGGCTTCGGATGAGGCCATTGCCCGCGCAGATGAGGCTATTTTTATCGCCAATAATGTCTGGATGATGGTGTCGGTCTTTTTGGTTTTTATTATGAATTTGGGGTTCGCGACCGTGGAAAGCGGATTGACACGGGCCAAGAACACGGTCAACATCCTTTTTAAGAATGTCATCATTGTGGGCATCGGGTTGTTGACCTATAGTTTGATCGGTTTCAATCTGATGTATCCTGGGGAGGCATGGATCTTTGGAAAGTGGCTGGGATTCGGGGGCTTTGGTTTATCCGCTCCCGAAGGGGCTGCCGGCCTGATCGCGTATGCCAACGGGCATTATACATACTGGACCGATTTTCTTTTTCAAGGGATGTTCGCGGCCACGGCGGCAACGATCGTTTCCGGCGCGGTTGCCGAGCGGGTCCATCTTAAAGGGTTTTTGTGGTTTTCATTGTTTTTTGTCGGCCTGGTTTACCCGTTTTTAGGAAGCTGGAAATGGGGCGGCGGATGGCTAAATGAACTCGGGTTTTATGATTTTGCCGGTTCGACTTTGGTGCACTCTGTGGGCGGATGGGGAGCCTTGGCTGGAGTTTTGATCATAGGGCCGAGAACCGGAAAATATTTAGTTGGGAGATCTAAGGCGATTCCAGGTCACAGCATGCCGTTGGCAACGATTGGTGTTTTTATCCTGTGGCTGGGTTGGTTTGGTTTTAACGGCGGATCAGTCCTGAGTGCGGATCCAGGGGCAGTTTCTTATGTCCTGGTGACAACAAGTTTGGCCGCGGCTGCGGGCATGGTTTCTTCCATGTTTGCGTCTGACCTCATTCAGAAGAAACCAGATCTCTCCATGATTTTAAACGGGACATTGGCCGGCCTTGTCGGGATCACCGCCGGAGCGGATACAGTGTCCATTCCATCGGCGATTCTTATTGGCACGGTGGCGGGAATATTGGTTGTGTCAGCGGTCATTTTTATTGATTCCAAATTGCACTGGGACGATCCGGTCGGGGCATTATCAGTGCATTTGATCTGCGGGATATGGGGGACGCTCGCTGTGGGGATTTTTAGCACGAATCCGGAGCACTCGTTTTGGACACAGCTTTTGGGTGTTGTGTCTTACGGGGCGGTCGCATTTCCGGCCGCGTTAATACTGATGATCATCGTGAAAAAGACTTGCGGTATTCGAGTTTCCGAGGAAGAAGAGATTAAGGGGTTGGATATTACAGAACACGGCATGGAAGCGTACGGCGGATTTCAAATTTTTGCAACAGAATAAAAACCTTGTCATACAGGACGATTGGCTGCTTGTGTGCAGCGCCGAAAGGAGTAGAATATGAAATTAATTGTTGCGATGGTTCAACCGCATAAATTACCGGATGTCAAAAGGGCGTTATTTGAGGCTGAAGTGCATAAAATGACCGTCACCAATGTGTTGGGATGCGGCCAGCAGCGCGGATATAGTGAAACATATCGTGGCGTTGTTGAGGAAATCAATTTATTGAAGAAAATTAGGCTGGAAATTGCGGTGAATGAAGATTTTGTTAAACCGACAATTGATGCTATTATTAAAGGCGCTAAAACCGGTCGAATCGGCGATGGTAAGATTTTTGTCCTTCCGTTGGAGCGGTGTATCCGCATTCGTACTGGAGAAGAAGGATCAGAGGCCATTGGGTAAGACAGGCCGAATAATATATGGGGTAGGCGAATTTTAGAACCGAGAAAAGGGAGGCAGGGCCATGGAGGAAGCAGCAGTTCAACAGGTTCCGGAATATTTTGGAAAGAATGTCTTCAGCATGAAGGTCATGCGGAATTATCTTTCGGAGAAGGCATATCGGTCTTTGATTAAGACAGTCAAAGATGGCGGGCCGCTGAATCCGAAAATTGCGGATGAGGTGGCAGATGCCATGAAATCGTGGGCTGTGGCCAAAGGGGCAACACACTTTACCCATTGGTTTCAGCCTTTAACAGGATTGACCGCAGAAAAACATGATTCATTTATTTCCCCCGACGGCGAAGGCGGTGTGATTTTAGATTTTTCCGGAAAAGAATTGATTCAGGGCGAGCCGGATGCGTCGAGCTTTCCGTCAGGCGGATTGCGTTTGACCTTTGAGGCGAGAGGATATACCGGATGGGATCCGTCGAGCCCTGCGTTCATTAAAGAAGGTCCGAACAGCGCGACATTATGCATCCCGACTTTTTTTGTGGGATATCATGGTGAGGCCTTGGATAAGAAAACACCGTTGCTGAGATCGATTGAAGCGTTAAATAAACAGGTGGAACGTCTCGCAAAA
>CAZBHY010000089.1:0-6427 GCA_964491705.1 uncultured Planctomycetales bacterium | reverse complement strand
TACATCAACCGCCAAGTCTCAATCACGATTATCATGCAATATTACTTATGGTTTTTACCCGTGATCCTGCAGCAAACTATGGCTATTGCCTACCTGATCGCCTGTCTGCTGACATACGCAGCTCTCAATTCTCACAATGAAATTATCGCGCTGCGTTCCAGCGGATTAACGTTCTGGAAATTAGCCAGACCCGCCTTGACCATAGCCATGATCATTTCAGCAGCGATGTTCTACCTCAACGAAAATTATATCCCCCGCGCCGAGACAACCGTTCGGATGATCAAAGAAGACAATTTTGCCATAGAAGCAGATCACACAAAAAAACTCCCCGTCATTCACCACCTGACATTTTACGGCATGCAAAACCGCTTATATTTTATTGATGCATTCGATCCAAACACCAAAACCCTCAGTGGGATTACCATCATCGCTTTCGATAGTGATCAAAACATCAAAGAAAAGATCGTGGCCTTAGAAGGGACATGGACAGGCATTGTCTGGAAATTCAAACAATGCCACATCACCCCATACGGGCAAACCCAGCCTGGGCCAACGCGCATCAATGTCTATGAGGAAAAACTGATGGATATCAAAGAAACCCCAGATGATTTTATCCGTCAGCAGAAAAATGTCAGCTACATGAATATGAAGGAACTGCGTTCTTATATTCAACGATTCGCAAATAGTGGCGCCACCCGTGCCATTACCAATCTGCGGGTCGACATGCATTCTAAAATCGCCTATCCTTTCACCACCCTGATTATCATCCTGTTAGGGCTCCCTCTGGTGATTGGCAGTGGAAAACGCCAAGCCCAAACATTCACGGCCCTGGGCATCGCCGTGATGATCGGTTTTCTCTATTATGTCCTCAACGCGGTTGGCTTGGCCATGGGCAAAGGCGATATCCTCCCCCCTGTCGTGGCCGCATGGATGGCTCCAGCGTTCTTCTCTTTAGCTGCCTTCTATATTATTCGGATTAAATTCTGATCAGCACCATCGCGTTGCGGATGACCCACAACGTTTTTTGTGATCAATGGAAGGGTCAAGACAGCCTATGGTCTTCCGGCTGTTGTTCGCGCCAATCATTCTATAATGATCAGTAATAAACCTTCGGCAGACGGTTGCCCAATAAACACACGATTTCATAATTGATGGTTGCCGCATAGTCCGCCAGCTCATCTGCGGAAACACAATTCTCTTTTTGACGGCCTATGATCACCGCTTCATTGCCTGGACGGACATTTCCAGCATGCGTGACGTCCACCACCACCTGATCCATCGTGACACGCCCCAAGACACGGCATCGTTGCCCGCCGATCAAAACAAATGCCTTATTCGAAAATGCGCGCAGGTAGCCGTCATTATACCCAATCCCAATAGTCGCCACGGTCATTCGTTTTTTCGCAATAAATGTGCGGCCATAACTGACGCTGCGCCCTTGCTCAATGGTCTTGACAAAAATCACGCGCGCCTTGACGCTCATCACCGGCTTCAAGGTTAAAATCCGATCACATCCTGCGGCAGGATACAGGCCATATAACATCAATCCAGTCCGTACCACATTCAATGCCGGGCACGGATACCCGACGATACCCATGCTGTTGGCGGCGTGTAGATACGGAATGATCAGCCCCTGACGATCAAGACTGTGGATCAGACAAGACATGGTTTCCGCTTGTTTTTTCGTAAAGGCACGATCCGTGTCCGCTGACGGAAAATGTGTATAAAGACCCGTCACACAAAGATGCGGAAGGCGCATAATCTTTTTGATCACGGCTTCCGCCTCTGGCTCATGAATGCCCAACCGCCCCATGCCCGTATCGATTTTAATGTGCACCAAGGCTTTTTTACGCAACGTCTGCGCGCAGGCGTTGAGTGCCTGGGCCGTACGAAGACAACCGACCGTCGCAGTCAGCTCATGCATGATCATATCTTTCATAAAGAATAGCAACGGCGTTTCAAAAATCAGAATCGGGACGGTCACGCCATTGGCCCGCAACGCAACGCCTTCACGGCATTCGGAAACGCCCAGGAAATCCGTTCCCATCGCAGTCAACTCGTGCACCACCGGCAGCATGCCATGACCATAGGCATCAGCCTTGACAACCGATAGAATCTGCGGCGTGCGTCTATTCCCCGCGGCCGTCGTCTGTCCTGTACGCAATGCGACATTCTGCTGCCGGGTTAAACGCCTGATCTCACGAAAATTATGCCGAAGCGCCTTCAAATCAATTTCCGCCCATGCGGTATAGTCATGTTGTCTTGACAATGGGAACTCCTTTATAGTGGCACTGCGCTGTCACTGGCGCGACGCTATGTCTTTCGCACCTGACAATCATCCGGATAAAGATACAGCGGCGATAACGTCTCAACACGATCATAATCCTGGCGGTCATAACGGCAACGCGCCAATATGCTTAAATTTTTTGCAGATGGAAACCACTTTTTCTCATCAAGAAATAACGGGGTAAACGTTTCACCTTTCCCCCTGCTTTTTGCGTCAATCATATCGCGATAAATCGGGATCGCATCGCCGACAAACGCGACCCTGCCTTTCAAATGTGACAATACCGTTGCCGGTTTCGACAACAGATAATCGGAAATCAAGGCGATTCCCTGCTCCAGGCACTGATAGACCGCGGCATAGACCATATCGCGCCGCGCATCAAAAAGAACACACACCTGATCCGCCGATCCCTTGGTCACATTCATCGCGGTCACATCTAAACTGGGGATACCCAGAATCGGTTTGTTCAAGGCATAGGCCAATCCCTTGGCCGTCGACAATCCCACTCTCAAACCAGTGAACGATCCCGGGCCCAAACCAACAGCAACAGCATCGATCTCTGCAGGCGTGTATTCTGCCTTTTGAAACATCCGGGTCAAGGCGGGAATCATTTTCGATGACAGCGCACGGTTATTTTTCAATGTGCGCACCGCCAGAAAACGGTCATCATCACTGATCGCCAAACTGAGATACGCCGTACTCGTGTCAAACGCTAATAATATCATGCAATCATCTCCACCCAAAAATCCCGTCTTGCTCCCATCCGATTATAGTCATCATACCCTAAATCCGGGTGACTAACTGTTGATAATGCACACCTGCAGCCGTTATACTGATCACCCGCTGATTCTCATCTTTATGTTGTAAATGAATGTCCAACCGGTCACGAGGCAGCAGGCGTCCCAATTTTTCCGACCACTCGATGGCCGATATCCCGTTCCCGTATAAAAATTCCTCATACCCGATATCAAACAATTGTTCGGGTTCGCTGATGCGGTACATATCAAAATGATACAGCGGAATCCGGCCATGATCATAGAAATTCATCAGCGTGAACGTCGGGCTGTGCACATCCTTGGGTTTGATCTTCAATCCGTCGGCAATCCCCTTAATCATCGTCGTTTTCCCGGATCCAAGATCTCCAAAAAAACACACAATATCGCCTGGCTGGAGCAGCTTCGCCAGCCGCGCACCAAATGCAAACGTATCATCCGCCGATTGTGATAGAATTTTTTTCATCGTGCATGACCGCCAGCCGCGCACAGCGATATTCTAAAAATGTTCAAATCCCTTCATGTCAATCGTGCGCTTCTTCCCGGAGGAATTCATCAGCATCAACGCCTCACCAGAAACGATCTTGCCGATTTCAAAAAAATGAAACCGTTTTGTCTGGCGCAATTGCGCGGCCTCGCTGGGGTTGATCGTAAAAAGCAGCTCAAAATCTTCCCCATCATGCAACGCCTGATAAAGGGTCGCGCCGCTGGCCAACGGGATCTTGTCCTCATAAAGGACAGCCCCAACCCGACCCTGTTTCAGAATATGTCCCAAGTCTCCGGCCAAACCATCTGAGACATCCATCATCGCCGTCGGCCTGGCATGCTGCACAAGAAACTGTGCCTCCTCGACCATCGGCTTAAAATGAAGATGCTTGCGTGTCTTAAACGAGTTGCCCAACGCGCCAGTGACAAAAATAATATCACCTTTTTTCGCACCTTTTCGATAAATCACATCCGTTTTTTTCACCCGCCCCAACAAGGCCACATTGATAATCATGCGCGTATTCTTAACCGTGTCTCCCCCCACAATGCTCACACCGTATTCCTTTGCCAGCAAAGAGATCCCTTTGCCAATATCCTCAACAAACTGATAAACAAGGTTGCCCGGCACGCCCAAGGAAATCACGGCATGCGTGGGTCGCCCACCCATCGCCGCGATATCGCTGATCGAACAGGCCAGCGCCTTGCGACCAATCTCCTGCGCGCTCATCGTCGTGCGTAAAAAATGCGTGCCTTCAACCAGCATATCCGTGGTCATCAGAAGATACTCATCGCCCTCCATATCCATCACCGCAGCATCATCCCCGATGCCCTTGATCACATCCCGACCCGCATGGAACTGCTGCGCAAAATGTTCAATAAATCCAAACTCCCCTAAATCCTGCAATGTCTTCATCATCTGTCTCCCAATAATCATTTAATAATTTTTTACCGCATTGCAAAAACTGATCCGCGATCAAACATCTTTTTGATATTCGCGCGATCCGGTTTAGAAATCAGTCCAAACTCCGTCACCAGTCCTGTAATAAAGGAATGCGGCGTGACATCAAAAGCCGGATTCCACACACCCACGTCCTTCGGAGCGCTGTGTCTCCCTTGAAAACAGCGCACCTCATCTGCGTCCCGCTGTTCAATGGGGATCTGTTCGCCATTGGCTAAACGCAGATCAAATGTTGTTCCCGGCGCAGCGATATAAAATGGAATCTGATGAGCCTTGGCCAAAACAGCCAAGCTATACGTCCCGATTTTATTCGCCGTATCGCCGTTTGCGGCCACCCGATCTGCCCCTGTCAACACCGCGTTGATGTGATGATCCCGCATCACACTGGCCGCCATGCTGTCCGTGATCAGCGTGACATCGATGCCATGACGCATCAATTCCCATGCAGTCAGCCGCGCCCCCTGCAGTAGCGGCCGGGTTTCACAGACATACACGCGGAATTTCTTTTTCTGCTGTTGCGCGGCATACATTATCCCCAGCGCCGTTCCATAATCCGCAGTTGCCAAAGCGCCGGCATTACAGATTGTCATCACCCGATCACCGTCGTGGATGAGCGCCGCACCATGCGCACCGATCTGACGGCACAGGCGGCGATCAGTCTCTAAGATCTCACGGGCTTTTTTCTTCAACAAATGTTTCACCCGCTGAACCGATGTATTGGGATATAACTGTACCACCATCTTCATCTGATCCAAGGCATAAAAAAGATTCACCGCGGTTGGGCGCGAGGCTGCGATCTCATCACAGACCTTATGAAATACCTGAATAAACCGCGTGCGGTCATTGCCCGTCACATCCTTGACACCCAGCACCACACCAAATGCCGCAGCCACACCCAAGGCTGGAGCTCCACGAACCTTGAGTGTCTTGATCGCGAATATCAAGGATTTCAAATTCCTGCAGTCTTCATAAACCAACTTGGCGGGAAGTTTTGTCTGATCGATAATACGGACGGCATCATGAATATACTGAATCGTCTTGATCATTATTCCTCAATCTCGATGCGTGGAAATAATGCATCATGAATCTGCAGCGTTGTTCCGGGCGTCAACGCACCCCAGTCCTGGCCTGTCCCCTGCGCCCCCAGCACCTCCAGCACTTTCGCCGTCTTACTGGGCATCACCGGCGCTAAAAATACCGCCGCGATCCGCAAGGCCTCCATGCATGTATACAAAACACGGCCGGCCGCAATCATATCGTCTTTCACCAGTTTCCAAGGCGCCTGCACCTCCATATATTTATTCGTATGGCGAACAAGCTGCAAGGCCTCTTCAATCGCCTCATGAATGCGCATCTGCTCAACCAGCAGTGGTGTCTTATGTTTCAACGCATGCGCAGTGCTGATAATCGCCTGTTCCGCTGCTGTGGGCAATGCCGGGTCAGGAATGCTGCCAGAAAAATATTTTCCAACCAACCCACTCACACGGTTAAGCAGATTACCGAAATCATTGGCCAGGTCACTGTTATACCGTTTCAGAAACGATTGCGGCGAAAAATTGGCATCTGATCCAAGGACCATCTCCCTCATCAAATAGTAACGCACCGCATCCACCCCGTGCTCCGCGATCAAGTCCAACGGATCAACGACATTGCCCAATGATTTGCTCATCTTGGCATCCCCAGTCAGCCACCATCCATGCGCAAAAATTTTCTGCGGTAACTCTACGCCCAGTGAAAACAGCATGGTCGGCCAATACACCGCATGCGTCGTCAAAATATCCTTGCCGATCAGATGCGCCGATGCCGGCCACCACGCATGAAAACGCGATGCGTCAGAACCCCACCCGGGAACAGAGATGTAGTTCATCAATGCGTCAAACCAAACATACGTCACATAATCATGATCAAACGGCAATTCAATGC
>CAZBHY010000088.1:0-6472 GCA_964491705.1 uncultured Planctomycetales bacterium | reverse complement strand
TCTGTATTGGGGTTTTTGATCGAAACAATCGTTCCATCGTCTCTGCGAGTAACAACAAGCTGTTGAGAATTAAAATTCAAGGCATTCATAGCAGAATCTCTTGGAATGCTCCGACTAACAATCTGCATCGCCGGGCTGCTTGTTTGCGCTCCCAATATCATCGTGGGCGATGGAATGCTCATAAATGGCGCCACTGCCGGCGATAAAATCGCGGGTGAAGACGCTGGCGCAACAGGCTGCTCAAGCGCTGAAGCAGAGCCGCCCAAGACAATATCCCCGGTCACATTCCGATAAGCCGTCTTTAAACGATCTGTCATGGGAATGTTTATATCTTCCATAGCGTCGGATACAGCCACAGGCCTGACCTCAACAACCCCTTCAATTGCTGATGCCGGGATGGCTCCTTTGATTCCATATTCCTTTGCTCCAGGCACACCATATTGATGATTCAATTCCACTATTTCCACATTATCATTAGGAAGGCGTATTTTTATGATATACCTCGGTTCGCTTCCTGGCGCGACTAAAACATCGCTTGCTAATGGCGAAGGTGCATGCGCATAAATGTTCGCAACATCTGGGTGGTCAGCCACAGAAGTCAACCCCTCCTGGCCTGTATAATTTCCACGACCATCGCTCTGAATTTCGCCCGTACGATAAATTTTGTTTAATTCTTCTCGAGAAACGCCTCTGTAAACAACACCCGGCTCTAGAGATAGGCCATGCGTCTCAGAATATCCAGACGATGGCGTTATTTCAATCGCGCTGACGCCTGTCTGCGATGGATTCACTGTGGCAATTGCCGCATCATATCGAATATTTTTTATTCGCTTCACAACTGCTGTAACAACCGGCGAGGATGAGGGCGAAGCAGGATTTGCTGCTTCAATCATCATGGATGTCTCATGATGATCTCCCGTCGCTCCGCTCGGATCTCTGTGTGCCTGCCACACAGCCATGCCTTCATGCATAACGGCATCGCGCAATCGAGACGTCGCGCTTTGCGGGTCAAGGCCAGGACCTTCCATCTGCAGCTTGATGCGCGCATCGGTGAGGCTAAGTTTTGGATCCTGACGCATGACGCTGGCAACAAACCCTTCCGCCTCCTTATTAGCCCTGGCAACCAATTCCTGTCGAACGTAAATCACATCATCGGCATTAACCGCGTCACCTTCTATGCCGAGCGAATCAAAATCCGCTGGTTTAAACCCTATATCATTACCATTCAAATCTCTTAAAAATACCCGGCCCATCGCCGGGCCTCTTAACACAGGAACAATATGATCTGGTAATTCTGTTATCGGACGAGTCGCCACGAATTGTGTTTGCGCCATCAACCCGCTCAGTTGTCTTTCAGTCACCGTGCCTGACTGCGCATTGTCAACCGATGATGCCCCTTGCGCGCTGTGCGTTGATTCCTCCGAGCTATAAAGATCCGGAATCTGTTTTTCCCACATATCAGCCGCCTTAACAGCTTCACTCGCCTGTTGTTGAGCTCCCAGCTGAGTCAACCGCTCAGACAAAACCCTAAATTCTTTTCCAAGACCCCGCGCCTGGGCCAACAAAGGATCAAGCACTAAGCCTTTCCTTATCGCGTCTTCAATATCCTCAATAATTATTTTGCCTCTATTTAACAAATCTTCCTGTATTTTATTTCGCACAATGTCAAGACGATCTTGGCCGATCAAAGAAGAAAGGGTTTTGTCCCCACCCACCGCTCGCACGCCGTCTTGCGTAATCTCAAATGTTCCTTCCATTCTGGTGCCGATTGAATCACGGAAATATATTCCCGGTTCAATAGTAAACCGTTGCCCAATGCTTATCTGGCCCGCTAAAGCCTGCCGGTCGTGAAAATGCCCGATTCCCATGCTATGGTTCTCATCCGAACCAAACAATTGATGCCTATTCTGCCACCATCCACCTTTTGCCAAGGTTGAATCTTCTTTTTGAAAATATCTTATCGCATCACGCACGACATCTTCCCACTGATCTTCTTCAGTCCGATTTTCCAACCGCATATTAATGTAAGCGATCAAATCTTTTTCCCTATCGTTTATCCGTCTCTGAAACGAATGTTCAATCCCGCCGACTCCTCCAGAATACGCGCCGTCATAATGCGCAAGATTGCTAAAATCATTTGGATTGCCGTATTCGACCACCGCGTCGAGTAAAACCTGATCGCCCAATCTTAACAACCGGCCATTTCTCATTGGCTGATAATCAACAATAGCAGTGTTTACGCCACCAGAAAGAGACGTCAAAGATTCAACCACTCGGCCGCCCTCTTTTTTGACTTGCTCCCGGAAATAATCCTTCGCTTCCGCTTCGCTCATCGGTTGGTTTGTAGCGGCTCTCTGGTCGATTTCCTGCAGTGTCCGTTCTGAAGCCACAGAATGTATTTCTCCCGCCCTGGTCATATTGCTTGACTGAACCTCGGGCATCACTTTCTGTGAGCTCTGCTGGAAGTCAACAAAATTATTCATCATCGCCATCTGCCAGGACCGATTCGCATAATCGTTACCATCATGAGCATCAAAACGTTGGTAAAGATCGCCTGTCAAATAATCGCCGCCCATCCCGAGACTCCGCACGCCGCCGCTCTTTGCGAAAACACGGGTAAAATAATTGTCAATCGGATCATTAACAGTAAATAATTCCCTGTTCACCGGATCGCTGAAATAACGCGCCGCAACACGCCCGCTAAAAAACTGAGCGAGTTTCTCATTGTCCCCAAGTTCCCCCAGAGCCAAATCGATTTTATCTAATCCCACGTCTCGACGATTGGCCAACACAATCGCTGCCTGCCCGATACGGCTGTTCTTATCCAAATCTGTGGCATCTTCTCCCTTTATCTCGTGGAAGTCGTGGGCTTCTGTTATCGCAATATGAAACACCTCATGAGCGCCTCCCCCGCCGATGTTAAAGGCGCCGGTAGCGTTCGCTGCTGCCTGAACACGACCATCTGCATTTCGGGTGAACTGCAAGTTCATAAAAGGATCCACAGCGATGTATTTTTCAGAATTCGTTGACTCATTCAAAACTGCATCAAATGAAGCGCCTATTGCTGTGTCTGCCGTCAAGCTCTGTCTTGCCTGTGAGACATTCTTAAAAAACTTTTTGGTTAAGGCGATTTTGGTAGAGCTCACTGATTCGCCGTAACCATTCGCCGTGTCAGTTAAATATCTGTGAACTGTGCTCCAATCAAGCCCGGCCCTTTCAACCTGTTCTTTGGTGACAGTCATGGTCCCCAACGTTTTTACCTGCGCGGGTGTCATCTGGCCATTGTTATTCAATTCGCCGATCGTTCCAAATCTGGCCTGCGCTTTCTGCACAGCCCTTAACGCCACGAGATCATCCCCCCGGCCCGAATCCAATTCCCTGGCAACCTCCACTTTTCCTTGATCAAGAATGAGATCCAATGTTTCCTGCAGCAAAGGAGCGACTAATTGCGTCGCGCCTTTGACATCATACCGAGCGATCTTGCCGCTCAATAAAGCCTCCCGATTTTCTGAAAGACTCCTTAACATCGCGTTGCGAATGGGTTCAGCAATATCGTTTCTTTCCTCCTGAATATATCTTTCGGCTGCATCAGCGTCCCTTAGCATCATCTCCATCGCCATTTGACGGCTCAGCCCACGGCCGGCCGCTCCGCGCAACTCATAATTCAACTGCGCCGCATATTCGGTTTCGATTGCGTCACGCATACTAATGCGGCCAGATAACATTTTACGTAAACGTTTTTCCTGTTTTTCTAACTGTGCGATTTTTTCAGATAAACCTTCACTTCCCGCAGGAGACGATGTTGCCGCGTCGGGTTTATCCGATTTTTGTTGAGCTAAGGCGCCACGCGCTTCAGCGATCTGACGAGCATAATTGTCCGCTTCCTGGCGAACCACCGCGGATTGCATGCCATTTCCCGTATACCGTTCACGCACCGCTTGTTTCCACTGCGCCCTGTCCTTTGCCCTGTAAAGACCAATGTCAAAGAAAAATTTCTGTACATCATTCATGCCATCAAGGCCTTGCTCAACCCTCTGAACTGATCCATCATCGCTTACCATAAAACGGCCCGTATTGTCACGCAGCGAATCCTCAACTGCGCTTCGGTAATGCATGCGGCTGACTTCTTTTTGCAGGTAATTCATTTGCGCCGCAGCCAATTCGTCGCCGGTGCGCATGTAATCGACATAATTGTCATAAAAAAGACGCTGGTCATAATCAATGGCAGGAGCCAATCTTTGGGTCAGTTCAGAAATAGTACCTTCATCCGACTGGGTATCGCGGCCTTGCACGCTGACAAAAACAAAAGGCAAAACAGACGCGCCGGGAGCGACTACTGGCGAAGCTACTCCATTCGAATCCGCAAAGCCTTCGGAATTGGAAAGCTGGCTCGGGTTTCTTATATTATTATAAAATGTGTCATCATATGCCATGCGTTGTAAAACAAAGCCGACATCCAAAGATAAAGGAGCGCCTTCGTTTTCATCGCCCGTCGGTAAAATAATCTGTCCACGGCTGGATAATGCCTGACTGGCGGTCGCCGCGTCTAAAGAATACGCCGCGGCCAAGCCCGCGGCATTTTTCTTAACTTCATCCGTTTCCGTTTGATGCATCCTCAAAACACTTTGGACAGTTTCGCTTCCATCGGCTATGGCTGATCTTAACTCGGCCGCCATCGCAAATGTTTGTAACTGATCCCGCCATTCTTCAGAGACCTCAAAAGTCCTTAGCCGGCCGTCACTGTCACGGAACGACACCTCAGTCCCGATCGTCAAATCATTCGCCATCGCGGATAACAGGGACCGGTTATTCATCAATCCTTCAAAAGACCCTACCTCTTGCAGCTGACGATTTATGTCTCCCGCCTTACGGATACCGCCTTCATCGTGTGATTTCGGCGTAATGGACTCAACCAACGCAAAATTCAGCCCTTGAGATGCGCCATTATTTTTCAGGTCGCGCCAAAAATTCTGAAAATTCCGCGCGCCGCCGCCGGCGTTGAGCGTTAAAATTTCCTGTAACACTTCGCTCGCTTGCGGAGAAATCGGTAGAAAATCCAAGAACATCATCTGGATTGCGGGTTCGTGCAAGCTCTCTTCCACGGTTCCGTTAAAGACCATATCGCCGGCACCGCGCGCCCTCAATTTCACTTTTTCGAAAAGGTTCAACCGCTCTTTCGATCCCATCTTTTCCAGCATCCGCTTGCTGAACGTCGTCTCAAAAACAGACAGCCCTTCGCCAACCGCCTGGAATTTCCAGCCTAAATCACGCGTTTTAATATTCGGAAGAACATGTCTGGCCAACGGTCCCAATACAGTCAAAGCGCCGGCGAATAATAAATTCTGCGAATCAACGCCTTGCCTTCCCGTTAATAAACCTTTTAACGACCGAGGCGCGCGCCTTCCGTCGTCGTTGCCGAATAAATGCGTGACTTTAGACTCTCCCAACTCATTTTTCCCGAAAAGGCCGTTCAAATATCCGCGGCCAAAATAACTAGCCACCAGCCCTAATTTACCAGTCAAGCCTCTCGCATCACCCCATCGTCCAAGGCTTTCATATCCACCCGACTGAGTGCGGTTGGTATACGCCGTGCTCGAGGCGTATTTTCTCCAAGCGTCTGCGCCCGTATCGCCGTTGGCTTTCGCCATCACTTTGGCCTCATTGTCCGTAATCCAAAATCCGCCAAACGTATTTCCCAATACTTTTGCTTCAAATTTAGTATACGACGACGGCATGATGTATTCTTTTGTCAAATACGCACTCGCTTCAATGACGCCTTGCAACGGAGCAATAACAGTCAAAACATTCATCGCGCTCTCGCCGACAAAATCATAAACCAACCCTTTGGTCGCCACTGCCGCATTGGCGCCGAAACGCTGCATCGTAAGCACTCCGGGATGTAATGGGCTGGCCTGCCCGCGCTTAAACATTGTCAAATCAACCTCGCTGTAAAGAGGCCTCCTCGGTCCTGTAATTAATCTCGCCAGGCCCAACACAGTGCCTGCCCCAAAAATCGCCCCACCGGTCCACTGCAAAGCCCGGCCGATATTCACTCCGCCCATTTCCGTGTCTTTTAAACTCGAATATTTCCCAAGAGCGTAGATCCCGCCGCCCGTCAACATCAGTCCAAGAGCCGTCCTTCCAGGATGTTCAAACGCCGCACGGTATGTACTGGCAAACCTGCTAGTAAATTCCTGCCCATAGGCCTTTCGGGCAAACGGAAGATTGATGCCTTCCGGATCTTTAAAATTCCCTTTCCCCCTTTGATACGCCTCTCTGGTGCGGCCGCCGAATCTGATTAATCCATACGCCATCGCGCCGATCGCTAACGCGGATTTCCAATCACCCCCGGCGACATCAACATCTTCTGTCTTAACGCGACCAAATTCATCATTGCCGGTCGGCCTTCCCTTAATAGTATAAGAATCAAATAGATGGGGCGTCGAAGCCTCAACCCAATCCCATTTTTCCC
>CAZBHY010000087.1:0-6488 GCA_964491705.1 uncultured Planctomycetales bacterium | reverse complement strand
GCAATAAAAACAGTCCTCGGGCGCGGCGCACATGTAGGGCAATGGTTTTTTTTGTCTCCAGCAGAATTGGGCAATCATGGCAAAAAAAGCACCCATCGGGCAGAGGAACCGACACCAGAATCGTTGGAAAAAGAATGATCCGATGAACACCGTGCTGACCAGCAGCCATGCCCAAAGGGATTTGGTGGATGTAAATACGGGGACATAAGTTTCTATGGCAGCGATTCCTGATCGGCGATAGATCAGGGATGCGCAGAGAGCAGTGAATAAAATAATATATTTGAGCCATCGGGACCATTGATCTGTTGTTTGATGAGGGGCCATGGTGTGCTTGAAGATTTTGGCATTGATGGTGTAGAGGCATTCTTCGATGAACGCAAAGGGACATACTCCAACGCAGTAAACCCGGCCGAGCAGCAGGCCACAGATGATGGCTCCGAGCATGAGCATATACCAGAGAGGGTTGGATATCCATGACGGCCATTGATGCAGGGTGATCCCCGCGAGATGAGCAGTGGACGGCATGTTCTTGGTGATCAGCCCAAGGATGATGAATCCTGATGCAAGCGAGATCCATCGAAGTAAGGTATTTTTTTTGAGACAGGACCATGCGGCCAGCGTAAAGAGGACTAGCCCTAATACGATTGCGGGCATGGCGTGCCCGACCAGGCTGGTTGATTGTGACGGTGATGCCGCTGGTGCTGGTATCGCAGGATAGATTTTTTGTGATACCGCATTGATGGTATCTACGATGGCCTGGCTGGTGATGGTCGCGCCGGTAATGCCATCGATATTATCTCCCAGGGAAAAAGGAGTTTGCAGATTTTTGCCTTGAAATTGAGCGAGCAGGGAATCGATCTGGGGCATAAATCCTGGTGTTTCGTGGTGTGAGGTGATGATGATTTTCTGTATGATGCCCTGTGGATTTATACCGATACTTAAATGAATCGGGCCGCCGTATCCAGTGATACCAGTGGAGAGATCTTCGGATGCAACCGCATAGCCAATTAATTTCTGTTGATCATCAAATACCTGGCAGATTGGGACCGCTGTATTTTGGGACGGTTGAAAATCATAGGCATTGTCAATGATACGGTTGAATTTAGCAGGGATGCCGTCTATTGCGTTCGTTGCGGGTGGTGGTATGCGTGCATTCCATATGGATCCAGCCAGCACCACTGCGAAAAAAATGAATGTGATGATTTTAAGAGGCCTCATGAAAATTTATTTTAAAGGTCGGTGACGCAGAATGCAATGGAAAAAGCCATGTTTGATGATATAATTTTTTAACACCATAGGGAGACCTGCAGTGGAACAACCAGCATTTCGATATATTTATGGGCCTGTCTATTCCTGGCGTTTGGGGATGTCTTTGGGCATTGATCCCATTGCCACCGGCCAAAAGACGTGCAATTTTGATTGTGTGTATTGCCAATTGGGCAGCACGGTTGTGCAGACACGCGAACGGAGAGTGTTTGTCTCGACTCAGGATGTGATGCATGAAATTGCGTTGCTGGGCCATGATCGTGCGATTGATTATTTGACGTTTTCTGGATCGGGCGAACCCACGCTGGCGCTGAATTTAGGAGAGATGATCATTGGTCTTAAGGCGATGCGGTCGGAAAAAATTGCTGTGATTACCAATGCTGGATTGATGGATGTTCCCGAGGTCAGAGCGGATCTTTTATTGGCAGATTGTGTGGTGGCGAAATTAGATGCGGCCAGTGCTCAGGTGTGGAACACGGTTGATCGGCCGCATTCCGGTGACCATTTTGCGCAGATTCTGGATGGCCTCAAAGAATTTTCACGACAATTTTCTGGCCGCTTGGCCGTGCAGATGATGTTTGTCCAGGCGAATAAAGACAGCGCAGCCGAGATGGCGCGTGTCGCGGCCTCCATTGGAGCCGCTGAGATTGAGTTGAATACTCCGTTGCGGCCGTGTGGAGTCAAGCCGTTGAGCCTGGCAGAGATGATGATCGTGAAAAAACATTTTGAGGGGATTCCTGGTGTGACCATGGTCTATGACCATGAGCGGATCACTGCTCAGGCAATAGATGAGCGGGCAACGATGAAACGGCATGGAGATTATTTGAGTTCGGGGGATTAGAGAAAAGCCCATCGTTTTAATTTCTTGCTTTTTTCTTTTGTAAATGGCATTGTACGAATATAATTAGGTCAGATAAAATTAATAATACGGGATCGAGAAATTTCTCGGGTTTTGATGAGAGAGACAGGTGGGATCGCCCATGGCGGATGAAGAGAATAAAAACGAAGAATCGCCCAAACGGCAAGAGGATTCAGTCCAGGAGGCTGCTGCGCCCAACGGAGCACAGACACCAGAGGTCAAGGCGCCGGATGGTCCGCGTAAAATTCTTGACGCGCTGGATCAGCAGTCTGCAGCGGTTTCATTGGAGCCATCGTCTTTGGAAATTTCCGGGGGGCAAGAGGATATTGCGTTGGAGGATCTTCCGCTTCCGCCGGGAGCTGATAAAGACGATCCAGGCAAGGAATCCCCAGATGTGCAACCCGGGCCAGGCGCGACGGTAGACGCAGATAGGATGATTTCGGAAGCCATGAAAAAGCTCGATCAGATATTAGAGGGCATGAAAAGCGAAGGAGCGTCCAGCCAGCAGGATATAGCTGCTGATCCCGTGGATGATACTGGTCCATAATCAAAATTTTAAAAATATTTTCCACGGTATGGATGCAACTGATCTCTGTCAAAGAGCAATCATGAGAGGATGACATATGGGAAAATATATTTTAGTCGTTGATGATGAAGAAGATATTATGGCCGTTATTAAGTCTCGGTTGGAGAGTGCTGGATATGAAGTCGGTTGCGCGTATGATGGTCGCGATGGGTTGGAAAAGATCAAGCAGCGTCAGCCGGATCTGGCTGTGATTGATATTATGATGCCTGAGATTAACGGCTCGACGTTGTGCGGGATGCTGAAATTTGACGAGAAATATAAACATATTCCTGTGATCCTTTTGACCGCGCGGGGAAGGACTTTGGACAAAGAGATCGGTGACACCGTCGGCGCTGATGCCTATATGGTCAAGCCCTTTGATATTAAAGTTCTGCTGGAAGTGATTGAAGATCTTTTAAATCGGAACGGGACCTCACTGTAGCTCTTGATCACACATGGTCTGTGGACATATTCAATCGGGGAAGGATGAATCTGTAATGAGTGAGACGTATTCCATATTAGTGATTGATGATAATCCAATGGATCTCAAGCTGGTCGCGTCTGTGTTGACGGCGCAGGGGTATCATGTGGTGGCGGTTGATCAGGCATCGGATGGGATTGAACAGGCCATGGCCATGAAACCAGCCCTGATCATTCTGGATGTGATGATGCCGATTATCAATGGATATAATATCTGCCGTCTGTTGAAGGACCAGCCCGGCTATGTACACATTCCTATTTTATTTTTGACATCCCGCTGCAGCGATGAGGATCAACGCATTGGCCATGAGGCTGGAGCGGACGCGTATATAACAAAACCCTTTGACACGGCGAAACTCATTGCGACCGTTGATCATTTACTGCACCGATCATCATGATGAAATTTTTTGAGACGATAGGCAGGGCCATTCAACAATGGGTGATGATCACCATGGATTTCATGAATCTGTTGTTGGATGCGTGTTATTGGATTGTCTTTGGCCCGTTTCGTCAAAAGCCAGTCAAACGGGATCCTTTGTTCGATCAGATGGTTTTCATGGGGACCAAATCCGTCATTATTTTTTTTTTTGTGTGTTTGTTTACTGGAATTGTGCTCGCCATGCAGTCGGCATCTCAGCTGCAGAAGATGGGCGGGGTGATTTACGTGGCCAGCCTGGTCTCTATCGCGATTTGCCGTGAATTGGGGCCTGTGTTGACGGCATTGGTTTTGGCCGGCCGTATTGGTGCGTCCATTACTGCGGAGATCGGGTCGATGAAGGTCAATGAGCAGATCGAGGCGTTGGAGACAATGGGCATCAATCCGGTGCGATATCTCGTTGCACCCAAGGTATTGGCACTGTTTTTGATGCTGCCATGTTTGACGGTGATTGGTGATTTTTCCGGGATGCTGGGAGGGTTCTTGGTTGGAGTGGGCGACCTCAAGATCAATGCCCATTTATATCTGCAGGTGGCGTTTAAATTTTTAAGCCTGAAGGATATTTACACCGGGCTGTCCAAGGCATTGGTTTTTGCGTTGATTATTTCTCTGGTTGGATGTTATCAGGGGTTAAATACCCGCGGGGGAGCAGTGGGTGTCGGACGCGCGACAACAGTGAGCGTGGTCACCAGTTTTATTATGATTATTGTCGCGGATTGTATCATCACGGGAATTTATTATTATTGGAATATTTAACCGTTGCCATGCGGGCCGACCGATCGTAGGGATCTGCGGTGTGGACGGTTGAGCCTATGCTGTGAATGTCTGGAATTTTTTATGCCTGATAATGACATTGCCATTTCTGTGGAGGGCCTGACCAAATCGTTCGCTGGACGCACGGTGTTGGATGGGATTCATCTTGATATTCGCAGAGGTGAAATTTTTGTGATTATGGGCGGATCCGGATGCGGTAAGAGCACGCTGTTACGGCATATGACCGGTGCCGTCAAGCCGGACAATGGCCGGGTTCTTTTTAACGGCCAGGATTTGACGCAGCTGCCTGCGCATGAACTGGAAAAAATCAAACGCCGTTTTGGCATGAGTTTTCAGAGCGCGGCCTTGCTTGATTTCCTTTCCGTGCAAGATAATGTCAGCCTTCCCTTGCGGGAACATACAAAACTCAGCCCGAAGATTATCGATATTATTGTGAAGATGAAGCTGGGATTGGTCGGGATGCAGGGGTTTGAGAAGTTGATGCCCAATGAATTGTCCGGCGGAATGCGTAAGAGAGTGGGGTTGGCCCGGGCGATTGCGATGGATCCTGAGGTAGTCTTTTATGATGAACCGTCTGCGGGCCTTGATCCGATTGCCTGTGCGGTGGTGGACAAATTAATCACAGACTTGAGCCGGAAATTGTTGTTAACCTCTGTGGTGGTCACCCATAATATGGACAGTGTTTTTCGCATAGCGGACCGTATCGGGATGCTCTATAATGGCCGGCTGCTTGAAGTCGGAACGCCGGAGCAGATCAAAGATTCCAAAAATCCTATTGTGCAGCAGTTTATTCAGGGACGGCTCGAGGGGCCGATTGATATTCAGGCGCATGAGATTATGTCTGCCTGATCGCATCGGTGCAGAAGAGAGGCAACAGGAATGATTTTAAGGGGAGTGAAAAATGAAAATCAACAATGAGACGCGCATCGGCATATTTGTTGTTCTGGTGATTATTGTTCTGGGTGTTCTGACGTGGCGGGCCGGTGACATTCAGATCCGGCGGGGCGGGTATGAGCTCAAGGCGCATTTTAAAAATATTGACGGGGTCGCGCTGAATGCTCCTGTGACCGTCAATGGGTTGGAGGTCGGCCGGGTGTCAGACATTCAGATTCTTTATGGCCAACACACCGTTATGGAGCTGACGCTTTGGTTGCAGGATCATGTCAATTTGCGTGAAGGCGCGGAGGTCTTTGTCAAGAATCTTGGATTTTTAGGAGAGAAATATGTCGCATTGACCACCGGAGACGATGGCCGCCCGTTTTTGAAGGAAGGAGCGGTGATTATCGGCAATGAACCGCCCAGTTTTGAAAAATTGCTATCGCAGGGAGATAAGATCGCCGGGAATCTGGAAGAGATTTCCGCGCAGATCAATGAACGGTTGAAGGTCAATGCCGATGAGGTCGACAGTATTGTGGCGAATTTGAATGTGACGCTCAAGGATATCGCATCGATTTCCGCGAAGATCAATCAGATCTTGACGGCCAATCAGGGCGCGATTGATCAGATCGTTGTTCATGTGAACAGTACGACGAAGAATCTCGAAGAAATGAGCTTTGATCTTAAAGAACATCCATGGAAACTGCTGTATCGGGAAAAAAAGCGATAATGGTTCAAAGGGAAAACGGAGGAGGGGGAGATGAACATGATTTTTAAAATTTTAAAAGGCATCATTGTTTTTTTGCTGGTCGTGTTGATCGTGGTGGTTTTAGGACGGAATATCATTATTCCTCTGGGAGCGAAGCTGGGTGTTAAGACTCTGACGGGATTGACGCTGAAGATGGATAAGTTTGACATGGGTCTTTTGAGTACACACTTAAATATTGAGGGTCTGAAGATTTATAATCCTGTAGGATATCATGATCCGGTGATGCTGGATGTTCCGCGTATTTATGTGGATTATAATTTGAAAGATATCATCGGCGGCAATATCCATTTGAGTGACGTAAAATTCTTTCTGACTGAGTTGATGATTGTCAAGAGGGCTGATGGATCGTCCAATATTGACGGAATCATGAAGCTTGCGACAAAAAAATCCGGCGAATCAGAACCGGCAAAAAAAGCGGATGAAGCCAAGACGGCGAAGAAACCGGTCAAGATTCAGCTGGATC
>CAZBHY010000086.1:0-6558 GCA_964491705.1 uncultured Planctomycetales bacterium | reverse complement strand
GTTCTTCCCGATATCTACAGATTTCACCCTTACACCGGGAATTCCATTTCCCTCTGCCTGCCTCAAGTCTAACAGTTCGAAAGGCAGTTTTCCGATTAAGTCGGAAGATTTCACCCCTCGCTTATTAGACCGCCTACTTGCCCTTTACACCCAGTAATTCCGAGTAACGCTTGCCACCTCCGTATTACCGCGGCTGCTGGCACGGAGTTAGCCGTGGCTTATTCGTCAGGTACCGTCAGTTTACCGGGTATTAACCGATAAAGTTTCTTTCCTGACAAAAGCAGTTTACAATCCGAAAACCTTCATCCTGCACGCGGCGTCGCATAGTCAGGGTTTCCCCCATTGCTAAATATCCTCGACTGCAGCCTCCCGTAGGAGTCTGGGCAGTGTCTCAGTCCCAGTGTGGCTGACCATCCTCTCAGACCAGCTACCCGTCAAACGCCTTGGTAGGCCGTTACCCCACCAACAAGCTGATAGGACGCGAGTCCATCCCTAAGCGGTAGGCCTTGCGGTCCCCACCTTTACCCAAGTCATCATGTGATGTCAGGGGCACATCAGATATTACCTCCGTTTTCACGAAGCTATCCCTGTCTTAAGGGCAAGTTACTCACGTGTTCCTCACCCGTTTGCCGCTATCCCTACCATCCACTTATCTTTGTGCAAGCACTCCAACAAGTTTCAAGCAAGGATCGCTCGACTTGCATGCCTAATCCACGCCGCCAGCGTTCACTCTGAGCCAGGATCAAACCCTCCAAAATAACTTGGCTCTCAAATTTGAAAATCGTTTGGCGCCCATTTATGGCAATAAGATGTCAAAGATCAAAAGAGAAAAACCTTCGTCATGAAGGTTTAAGAAGGATAACAAACTAACTAAATTTTGTCAAGCGGTTTTTAAAACTTTTTTTGAAAAAAATCTTTTCAATGGAAACTTCAAAACTCCAAATACAAGAAGGGGTTAGAATCACGGTATGATATGCCTGGCACACAGCCCAGACAACCGCATTTTTACACGCTTAAACTGTCATAAGCACGTTTTTTAAGACTAGATTAAACGATTCTCACGGAGTTCATTTTCGACATCAACCAGGGCCTTTTTCAGATCATCCAATAGGCTGACATTGATTGATACACCCTTCGCCGTAGGAACCATCTCTTCAGATCCCTGTGTCATCGTCCATGTGCGAATGTCAATTAAATCATTGCCTTTGTACTCACGTATGCCGACACGGACTTCCTGAAACTTGTTTTTCTTAAATACCGAGATTGTCTTATCCATTGTCCCTCACCCCCTTTTCCAAACACGCCTTTGCTCAAATACCGTCGCTGATCAAATATTTTTTCAGTTCCGCTAACGCATGACGAATGCTATCCTGATATCTTTTCCGAAATAATATTGCCCAGATCATTTTCGCAAAAAGGTTTGATCCCGTATAGCGAACCCGGTGATCAAGACGCGTTCCATTGGAGCGTTCTTCCACGATCACAAACTCTTGTCCAACGATCATCCCTTTACGCCATTCAATCTGCAACACACGCTTTGGCTTCAGCTGAACGATCTCGCCACGCGATACCACACCCCACTGCACCCGTGTTCCAAACGGTGAAAAAGATACCTGACAATTCATCCCCACCGACGGGAGGCCAGCTCCCGTTGATGACGTGTACTGCAGCGCGTTTTCTTTAGGCCACCACGATGCCCATCCCCACAGCAAAATTTTATCAGCAACATCAGAAAAAGGCCGCTCAATAAACAAAAACTGATGCTCTTGCAAAGATTTTGATGGCTTTATTTTTTCCTTACTGAACAACATCGCATCCATCCGATTGTGAATACAAGTTAACAATGATATCCGTCTTGACCGCCTCTTCCAACGTTTGAACCCGGACAAAACATTCAAACAAATCGCGCCCCACCGTCACACAGCCATGATTACGCAAAACCATCGTGTGGTTTCTTTTCAGTGCGTCAATCACCGGTTGCCGATTCGCAACATTCAGCGTTTGCTGATCCACAACGGAAATATCACCTAAAACATGCCGCGCCTCGATGATCTTCGGATCCAAACGCTCATGCGTTAAAAAAAATGCATTGGCGTGCAAAGCATGAACATGAATGCATGCATCGCACTCTCTCAGCTCCTGATAAATCACAGCATGAAGACGCCACTCTGTTGATGGAGCGCCTTGCCCATTTCCAAGGACTGTTCCGTCATACCCAAGGCACACAATGTCCGGCTCGCATAACAGGCCCAAACACGTCTGAGTCGCCGTGATCAAAAACGATTCATCATTCAGCCGGATACTAATATTGCCGCTCATCCCGGCCGTCAGATCTTTTTCCCAAAGCAACCGGCCAATGGCAATAATATTCTTTTTGGCATCCTGAATTTTTTTTTCACTCATATCAATCGCCAATACTCACAGCCCCGGTTCACACATCTGAGCCATTCTTTCAAAAATCAATGTGGCCGCCGCATCCCTGGCCCGGGAACTCAATGATGCGATATCGATTTTGGTCTGCCTCCCGTCAAGGGCATCAAAAAACACGCCAACTTCCGTCGTATCAACCGCATTATCCACACCCATCAGAATCATATACCGTTTTTTGGAATCTTTTAAAAAAAGCACAAACATATCATCAGAACGCTCTGCCCCATATGGAGCCGTCATGGCCAAGACATGATCAAAACACTGCTCAGGATCACAAGAGAATACTTCTGTCTTGGCCTGCGCACGTTGCGCAGATAATACGCGCACGGAAGAACCCCACATCGTACGGGGAAAATCTGAAATCCATGAACAGCCAGATATATATAAAGAAATAAATAATAATATTATAATTCTTTTCATAATCATTATATTATATGGAAAAATAGTTATTGGGCAATTGATTTCTTTTTATGCAAAATGGGGAGCAAATAGGCCGTTTCAATCGATATGCGCTCAAAAATCCTGTTAGAAAATGTTTGGAAATCTTTTGGAAAATTGCGTATCCGAACCGCATGCGCGTCGCGTGTATATTTCTCTTGAAAGGTTAAAAATTCAATTTTTAAATCCGCAATATCTCTACTCAAAAAATCAATCATCATTAGGTCTGCCCGACACCCGGAACAGCAATGCTTGAGCGTATGATAAAATTCCTCGTTCTGACAACCAAAATAATTCAACAGCAGCTCATCCATATCCTGAAATCGCAAAAGCGCATGATGATAATCACGCGCCATCTCTGCAATCTCCCGTAACCCTGACGCGATCACTGCATGCATGGCGGCGAATGACAGGCCCCCTTCATCCATCGACTCTATCACCGGCGTCCTCTTCTTAAAAATTACTGGCGCTCGATCCGTTTTTTAAATTCTTGACAAATCTTTTCCAACCCCAACGCCTGCGTCTGACTGCGTAAAAGCTCTTGGCTCAGAATACGCTCTTTCTGACGAAGAAATTGATTCGCCTCCCGCAATTCTGTCAGCTCCTGATCCGCCTTTTCTTTCTCCGCCATCAAACGATTCACCTGCGGCTCATCCACTGACAATCCCGCCTGATCCGCCGCCAAACGTTCGTGGTTCTCATCGATCTGCTGCTGCAATGCTGTGCGCTGCTGCTGATTATCAACAATCTGCTCTTGAAGCCGAGCGACTTCTCCTTGAAGACGATCCGTATCCCGATTTGCATCCGCCAGCCTCTGCTCACTCTCCACTTTGATACGACTCAACTCGGATTCCAAAGCTGCGATGTCCTCCGCGCTGTGCCCATCCTGTTTCCATGCCTGCTGTTCACGGCGCAGGCGTTCAATCAATTGCCGCGCGTTGTCCAACTGCTGCTCTTTTTCGATCTGCAAACGCGAAAATTCTGATTCGACTGTTCCAATCTTTGTGGTAATTTCGGAAATTCCCTGCTCAAAAATTTTATTCTGAGACTGCAGTTCTTCAATCACAGACCTGGATTGCCTCAGTTCCTCATACGACCGCTGCTGAACATTTTGCAGTTCATGTTCCAACGCTGATATCCGATTCATATTGTCCATCCGACTCGCTTCAAGCACCTCTTTCTCAGCCCGCAGTGCTTCAACATCATCCCCGGGATCTTTAGCCAGATGCTGTTCAAGCGCAGATTCCAGCGTCTTATTCCGTACATTCAATGCGTCAATCGCTTCAATCGCTTTTTTTGCCTGCTGATCTGCCTTGCGCGAAAGAAAATCCAGATTCTCCTCGAGCTGACGGATCATTGCCTGATTGCTGAGATCCTGACAACGCAATGCCTCAGCATCTTTACGAATCCGTTCGGCCTCCTCGGCCATTGCCTTGGTATCCTGCAATTCCAACGCCATGGCATCCAGTTGCACTTTCAATCCCACTTCCTCTTTTTGCACCACGTCAAGCCTGCCCTGTACGGCATCAAATTCATTTTTTGGCACCACATCATCTGCATCCGGCGATTTCGCCATGCCGCGATAGATCAAGGCAACGCCAAGGACAAAAAAAACAACGCCTAAAACAGCCAACAGAACGATCTCCATCCATCCCTTCCTTCGTTGCTGTTAAAAGTAAATCCCCTCTCCCAAATACCGTACATAATCTTTGACCGCCTCTTCCAACGACAAAAACGGTTGATCAAACCCGACAGACCTCAATTTACCGACAGACGCCTGAGTAAAATATTGATAACGCATCCGCAAATGCTCAGGCATGTCCATATACCGGATATCGGCCTTTTTTCCAACAGCAGCAAACAAAGCGCGCGCCAAATCATTCCAGCTCCGGGCCGCACCTGTTCCCACATTATAGATCCCGCACGCATCTGGATGCCGCCAAAAAAACATCACCACATCCACAGCATCTTTCACGTAAATAAAATCCCGCTTCTGTTCTCCGTCACCATAATCCGGGCGGCAGGATTTAAACAGCTCTATCTTACCATCCGACATCACCCGCGGATAGGCCTTATGAATCAAACTGCGCATGGCCCCTTTATGATACTCATTTGGCCCGAAAACATTAAAAAATTTCAGTCCGACCACTGCACCAGCCAATCCTTCGCGGACCACCCACAGATCAAATTTATGTTTCGACCAACCATAAAGATTCAGCGGCGTCAATCGCTCCAACGCCGTTTCATCGTCCTCATAACCGCACGCCCCATCACCATACGTGGCCGCGGAACTCGCATAAATATACCGCGCATGGTGCTTCATACACCATTGCGCCAAATGCCGGCTGTATTCAAAATTATTTTCCTCATAATAACGTTCATCTGTTCCCGTCGTAGAACTACACGCACCCATGTGAATCACACAGTCGATGGACGCATCCACATCGTCCGCAAGAATCCGCTGCAAAAAATCCGCCTTGTCCATATACCCGACGTATCGCTTACCGGACAGATTACGCATTTTCATCCCACCATCATCAAGATGATCCACCACCAAAATATCCTGGCGCCCGGCCTCATTCAGACGAGTGACAATACAGCTGCCGATAAATCCGGCTCCCCCGGTTACAACAATCACCACGCGCTCCTTTCCTGCTATTCACCCTGACTTAAAAACAAGCCAATCGCATTGCCCGCCTCTAATAAAAGATCTGTTTGTGTCATATCCTGATAACGCGCGGTCACTGTATGCTGAAAAACCGCCACCAATTCCCCGTGAGCATCAACCGCCTTGCCCTCCACCTGAACAAAACGCTGTCGGCTGCCCCCAATCAACCGCTGCCATTGCCCACGAACACCCAGATGGACAATACTGCCAGAGATCACGCCATCCGGCGTCTCCATTGCTTGATCTTGATCATGCCCATGGAATAAATCACACTCCGCGCCGCCGTCACGCAGTCCATCCATGATGCCCCGCAATACAATCAACGACAATCGGTCAAACTCATCGGATGCGGCAACACCCACTCCGGCACGAAACGGTTCAATCACAATGCAGCAGCCACTGCGAAAAAAATGCGGCTGCGTCACCTCCCCAACCACACGCGTGTTTCCGGCATATCCCACCGACACATCCGCCACAATCCCGCTGCACCCGGTCACGCCGATGATCCCTAAAAAAATCAGATATTTTAATATTAACACGATGCCGACTCCGACTCAAGAATGGACGATCATTTATCGTGACAGACGCGATGTCTGTTCTGTTAATGCCCTCAACTGCCCAACCACCGATTCCGGAATGTCACCAGAATGCCGCCACCGCCAATTGTGTTGCGCTGTTCCAGGAACATTCATGCGGGCCTCCTGTCCAAGGTTAAGAACATCCTGGAGAGGAACGATCGCCAAAACCGCCCGCGACGTCCATGCCACGCGGATCAAATCCCAGGCGATCTCATACTCTTGAGGCGTTTTGCCAAGATATATCGCGAGATTACGACGCTCCTCATCAGAGGTATCATGGCCAAACCATCCCCGGGTGGTATTATTATCATGTGTCCCCGTATACACCACGCAATTGTCCACATAATTTTCCGGAATGTAGGGATGGACCTTCATATCCCCACTAAACGCAAATTGTAGAACCTTCATCCCGGGAATCTGAAAGCGCTGCATCAATCGCGTGAC
>CAZBHY010000085.1:4658-6663 GCA_964491705.1 uncultured Planctomycetales bacterium | reverse complement strand
CGTCCTTGGTAAGGACGAGGTCACCGGTTCAAGTCCGGTCGGGGGCTTTGAAAAAGTCAAAAAGATGAGAGTTATTCATGCGTGAAAATATACAGTTCCAATGTACAGAATGCAGCCGTATTAATTACAGCAGTACGAAGGATAAGAAAAAAAAGCCTGAGCGTATTGAGCTGAAAAAATATTGCCGTTTTTGTCGCGCGCATATCTTGCATCGTGAAACGAAGAAGTAGCGTCTGGTGGAATGGGTGCCCTCTGTTTTGGAGTCTTAGGCGTTTTGATAATCGAAAAGATAGGCCTGTAGCTCCAATTGGTAGAGCATCGGTCTCCAAAACCGAGTGTTGTAGGTTCGAGCCCTACCAGGCCTGTTTATATCATATATAGGGAAGAGACATGGCAGCGCGTACCCAAAATTTTTTTCAATCGATTCCAAAGTTTTTTAAAGAGGTTGCCGTTGAACTCCGGAAAGTTTCCTGGACAACGCGCTCCGAGTTGATTCGTTCTGCATGGATTGTGATTATCAGTTCTCTTTTTCTCGGGCTGTTTATTGCGGCGACAGATTTGATTTTATCGCATATTATTGGAGTGATCATTCGCTAAGATGAAAAAATGGTATATTGTTCATACACAAACAGGCGCGGAAGAAAAGGCCAAAGCGGGTTTAGAAAACCGGATGGTCACGACTGATTTGAAGGAATTTATTGAAGAAATTGTCGTTCCGACAGAGCAGGTTTCTGAGGTGCGTGGCGGGAAAAAACGCATTGCGGCGAGAAAGTTTTTTCCGGGTTATATTTTGGTTAAGATGGAAATGACCAAAGAGAGTTGGTATTTGGTCAAAAGCACTCCTGGGGTCACTGGTTTCATCGGCCCGGGTCGACGGCCGACGCCGATATCCGATGATGAAGTGAACGCGATTATTAAGCGCACGGAAGACACGGAAATGCATCCCAGCCCAAAGACAGTATTTGAAGCGGGCGAGGCGGTGCGTATTGCGGAAGGCCCATTTGCAAATTTCAGTGGGCAGGTTACCGAGGTCTTTCCGGATCGAGGGAAATTGAAAGTCAGCGTTCCGATATTTGGGCGGTCAACGCTCGTTGAATTAGAATATTGGCAAGTGGAGAAGATGTAATATGGCAAAAGAAGTCACGGCTCAGATAAAGCTATATGTTCCTGCAGGTCAAGCGAATCCTGCGCCTCCGGTCGGCCCGGCCTTGGGTCAGCACGGTGTGAACATTATGGGATTTTGCAAGGCATTTAATGAACAGACCAAAGGGCGTGAAGGGCTTATTCTTCCGGCGGTCATCACGGTTTATAAAGACAAATCGTTTGATTTTGTCATAAAGACGCCTCCCAGCTCTGTTTTAATTAAGAAGGCAGCCAATTTGGCCAAGGCCTCTGGTTTGCCTGGCAAGGAAATGATTGCGAAGCTAACGCGCGAGCAGGTGCGCGAGATTGCCAAAACAAAGATGGAAGATCTAAACACGAAGGATTTGGAGCAGGCTGTGCGCATTATTGAAGGGACTGCTCGTAGCATGGGAATTGAGGTGGAAAAATAAAATGGCTAAATTAAGTAAGAGACAAAAGAGTTTTTCAGAATCGTTTAGCAAAGAAACGGTTTATACCCTGGATGAGGCAGTGGCAGGCGTTGAAAAATTTCCTCCGGTTAAATTTGATGAAACGGTTGAGCTGCACATTAGTTTGAATATTAATGCGAAGAGCTCTGACCAGATGGTGCGCGGAACAATCGTTCTTCCGCACGGGATTGGGAAAAAAGTCCGTATTGCGGTTATTTGCAAGGGCGAGCAGGCGACTGTCGCGGAACAGTCTGGGGCTGACTTTGTCGGAGGGACTGATTTAATTGAAAAAATTGCTAAGGGATTTATGGATTTTGACTGTATGGTGGCTACGCCGGATATGATGCGCGACTTGAGTAAGCTGGGAAAGATTCTTGGCCCGCGTGGACTGATGCCCAGTCCGAAGGCAGGCACCGTGACCACTGATGTTGGAC
>CAZBHY010000085.1:0-4648 GCA_964491705.1 uncultured Planctomycetales bacterium | reverse complement strand
GTTGTTAAAGAAATTAAATCTGGTCGCGTTGAATTCAAATCTGACAAGCAGGGAGATATTCATGTGGGAGTGGGCAAGCGTTCTTTTACGAAGGAGCAGCTTGTGGAAAATATTAAGCAATTATTAGAGGCCGTCGATCATGCAAAGCCTGCAGCGGTCAAGGGAATTTTAATCAAATCGTTGTGCCTTTCGACGACGATGGGTCCTGGATTGAAGATAGCGATTTAACATAAAGGTGTGACATATGGAAAAAGTAGGACAGATCTTTAGAAAGGGCTTGCTGAAAAGTGTCAAGCAAGGATTTGAGGAGAATAACGGGACATTCATTCTCAATTGTTCTGCGTTGACAGCTGCCCAGACGGATATGCTGAGAAAGAGCATGAAGGATTTGAATGTGCGGGTGCTTGTTTCGAAAAACCGCATTGCCAAGCTGGCATTAAAAGAGCTGGAGTATGATCAGTTGGTCGGCGATGTTTGTGGCCAGACTGCTTTTGCGTGGACGAATCACGATGCGGCAGCTGTTTCGAAGGCGCTGGTGAAATTTGCGAAGGAGTGTGAGGGCGTTCAGCTCAAAGGCGGCGTGTTGGATGGAGCCGTTTTACACTCCGCTGATGTGCAACGCTTGGCGGATTTGCCGGCGAAGGAAGTCCTTCAGGCGCAGTTGTTAGGAACAATGATTGCTCCATTGACACGTTTTGTTGGGGCATTAAATGCGAAAACAAGAGATTTATTATCTATTTTGAAACAGTTCAGTGAAAAAAAGGGAGGGAGTTAAGATGTCTGAGGCGACGAATACATTGGAAGAAAAGAAAGAAAGCGTGGTGCTTTCCGATAAGCTCGCAGCGATCGCAAAAGAAATTGAAAATTTGACAGCATTGGAATTGGCTGATCTTGTGAAGGGCTTGGAAGATCGCTTGGGGATTCAAGCTGCAGCTCCGATGGCCGCTGGAATGTTTATGGCTGCTCCAGCAGCGGGTGGAGATGCAGGCGCGGCTGTTGAAGAGAAAACATCGTTTGATGTTATTTTAGCGAGTGCTGGTGATAAAAAGATTTCTGTTATTAAAGAAGTCCGTGCGATCACAGGCTTGGGCCTAAAAGAAGCGAAAGACCTTGTTGAGGCTGCTCCAAAGACGATCAAAGAAGGTGTCGCAAAAGCAGAGGCCGAAGAGCTGAAGAAGAAACTTGAAGACGCTGGCGCAAAGATTGAAATCAAGTAAGAAAATATATTCACAATCAATGTGATGCTGAACACGCCTCGCAAGAGGTGTGATTTCGTGTCGCATTGTTGTCTATGTTTGACGACGATCTCATCGGAATGATCCACGGTGAAATTTGCCCAACCTTAAACCAAAGACGCGGATATTATGGAAAAGTTAACGATTAGAAATTTTGGCAAGATCAAAGATAATTTCGAACTTCCTCATCTTCTTGATATTCAGCGTGTCGCCTACGAACAATTTCTGCAGAGAATGGTTGATCCCGATCAGCGGGCGGATGAAGGTCTTGAGGAGGTTTTTCGTGAAGTGTTTCCGTTAGAAAGTTACGATGGGCAGATTAAGCTGGAGTATCTGAGCTATTCGTTGGGCAAAGAAAAATATTCGGACGTTGAATGCCAACGCCGGAGCATGACGTATTGTGTTCCGCTTAAGGTCAAATTGCGTCTGATTACGCCGGTGGATATTAAAGAACAGGAAGTGTATTTTGGCGACATCCCTCTGATGACGGACACCGGGACGTTTATTATCAATGGGGATGAGCGTGTTGTCGTGTCACAGATTCAGCGTCCACCGGGAGTATCGTTTGAGGAAGAGATGCATCCGACCGGGAGGAGCTTGTATCATGGGCGCATTATCCCTTCTCGTGGCGCATGGTTTGAAATTAAATATGATCTCAATGATGTCCTGTTGGCCTATATTGATCGACGACGGAATTTTCCAGCGACGCAGATTTTGCGTATTATGGGGCTGACTGGCGAAGAACAGATGCAGCAGCTGTTCGGAGATGATTTTAAAAAACTCGGTCCAACATTAGAAAAAGATCACACGAAGAATAAAGAAGAGGCCTTGCTTGATTTTTATCGTAAGATGCGTCCGACGGAACCGGCGACGGTCGAGGTCGCAGAGGCGTTATTCTTCCGTTTGTTTTTTGATCCCAAACGTTATGACCTGAGCAAGGTCGGCCGCCATATTATCAATCGCAAATTAAAAACCGATGTTCCACTCGAGAACCGCGTTTTGGATATTAGTACCGTGGCGGCGGTCATTCGCTATTTATTTGGGTTGAGAGAAGGGGTTGGGGATACGGATGATATTGATCATTTAGGCAACCGCCGCATTAAAAGTGTTGGTGAGCTTGTTCAGAATCAGGTGCGTATCGGCTTGGCTCGTCTGGAGCGTTCCATTAAAGAGCGCTTGGTGATCATGAACAGTTTCGATAATTTGACAGCGCATCACCTCATCAATTCCCGTCTTTTTTCCAATCAAATTCATGATTTTTTTGCACGCAGCCAGCTGTCTCAGTTTATGGATCAGGTCAATCCCGTCGCTGAGATGACCCACAAACGGCGTTTGAGTGCGCTTGGGCCGGGTGGATTATCGCGTGAACGCGCAGGATTTGAGGTGCGGGACGTGCATCCGACGCATTATGGCCGTGTTTGTCCGATTGAGACTCCGGAAGGGCCGAATATTGGATTAATTGCGTCATTGACAACATGCGCACGGGTCAATGCGTTGGGGTTTATTGAAACGCCATATTATAAGGTGCAAGACGGCCGTGTTACGCACAAGATTGAATTTTTGACGGCAGACGTGGATCAGGATAAAAATATTGCCCAGGCGAATCTTCAGATGGATGACAAAGGCAATATTACTGAGGCGGAAACGATTTGCCGTTATCGGACGGATTTTCCTAAGGTTAAACCGGACAAGATCGATTATCGGGATGTCTCAACCAAACAGTTGGTTTCTGTCGCAACATCATTAATTCCGTTCCTTGAACATAATGACGCCAACCGGGCCTTGATGGGATCGAACATGCAGCGCCAGGCTGTTCCATTAATGAATCCGGAAATGCCTTTGGTCGGTACAGGAATGGAGGAAAAGGTTGCGCGGGATAGCGGCGTTGTGGTGGTGGCAAAAAATTCAGGGAGTGTCACTAAGGTTGATGGTCGTGAAATTGTTATTGATGATCAGGTTTATCCATTAAAAAATTTTCAACGGTCGAATGCCAATACATGCGTCATGCAAAAGCCTTTGGTCAAGTTGGGCGAAAAGGTCAAAGAAGGTCAGATCATTGCGGATGGATTTGGGACAAATCAAGGCAGAATCGCCTTGGGCCGCAATGTGTTGGTTGCGTTTATGCCATGGCGTGGCTATAACTTTGAGGATTCAATTCTGGTCAATCAGCGCATCGCACGGGATGATGTCTTTACTTCGATTCATATTGAGCGTTTTGAAGTGGAGGCCCGTGAGACACGATTGGGGAATGAGGAGATTACGCGTGATATTCCGAATGTGGGAGAAGAAGCGCTGAAGGATTTGAATGAGGAAGGGATTGTCCGTATTGGGGCAGAGGTTAAGTCTGGCGATATCCTCGTAGGTAAGGTGACCCCAAAGAGTGAGAAAGAGCTTTCTCCGGAGGAACGGCTGCTGCGGGCGATTTTCGGGGATAAAGCAGCGGATACGCGCGACACATCTGTTACCCTTCCGCCAGGCGTTGAAGGCATTGTGCTTCAGACCGAGGTTTTTCAGCGGACGGAGCGGGGACGAAAATCAAAAGTTGAGAAAGTCAAGGTCCAGGAGGCTGTAGCGAAGGTTAAGGAATATTACCGTCAAGAAATTGAATTGGTGGAACAGGAAAAACAGCGCAAGTTGTGTGAGCTTCTTGGCATTTCTGCAAAGAAGTTTTCTTCTATTGATTTGAATAAGCTGCCCAATGATTCTGAAGCCAAAGAAGTGGTGGCGTTTTTTAGAGATAAAGTGCTTGAACTGACGGAAGAAGAGGAACAAGAAGTTGAGCGGGTGAAGCGAGGCGATGAGCTTCCTGCCGGTGTGTTAAAGAGAGTCGTTGTTTATGTGGCGACAAAACGCAAATTACAGGAAGGGGACAAGATGGCGGGGCGTCATGGGAATAAAGGGATTATTTCCCGCATCCTTCCAGAAGAAGATATGCCCTACCTTGAAGACGGCACACCCGTGGATATTGTTCTTAACCCGTTAGGCGTTCCTTCTCGTATGAATGTTGGACAGCTCTTGGAGACGCATTTGGGATGGGCTGCTAAAATTCTTGGCTTTTATGCGGAAACGCCTGTTTTTAATGGTGCCACAGAACATGAAATACAAGATTTATTGAAACAAGCAGGTCTTCCAGAAACAGGGAAAACGTGTGTCTTCGACGGATTTTCTGGTCTTCCTTTTGATCAGAAAATCACGGTTGGCTATATTTATATGCTTAAGCTGAATCATTTGGTTGATGAAAAAATTCATGCCCGTTCTATTGGGCCGTATTCGTTGGTGACACAACAGCCGCTCGGAGGCAAGGCTCATTTTGGAGGGCAGCGTTTTGGGGAGATGGAGGTTTGGGCATTAGAGGCCTATGGGGCGGCGTATACGTTACAGGAAATGTTAACGGTCAAGAGCGATGACGTGAC
>CAZBHY010000084.1:0-6690 GCA_964491705.1 uncultured Planctomycetales bacterium | reverse complement strand
GGCGTTTGCATGAGGCCGGGGTTCCTATCATCGGGACCTCCGTGGATGCGATCGATCTGGCAGAAAATCGGGAGAAGTTCTCGGCCTTTATCCGGAGCCTGGGCATTGAACAGCCGGACAATGGGTATGCGTATGATGCGCAAGAGGCAACGCGCGTTGCCCGGGGGATTGGATATCCGGTGTTAGTCCGGCCATCCTATGTCCTGGGTGGTAGGGCCATGAAGATTGTTTATGACGAGCAGACACTGTTGTCTTTTATCGGGGAAGCGCAAGAGGCATCCGCAGGACATCCGGTGTTGATTGATAAGTTTGTAGAAGACGCCATTGAGGTGGACGTGGATGCAATTGCGGATGGCCAGGATGTTTTTGTCGCGGGGATCATGGAGCATATTGAAAGCGCCGGCATTCATTCCGGCGATTCGGCGTGTGTGATTCCGCCGACTACGATCAGCGAAGAGGTGATCAAAACCATTAAGGCGCATACGCGCGCGGTTGCCTTGGGCTTGCCTGTGATCGGACTGCTGAATATTCAGTATGCGATTAAAGGCAGTCGTGTTTATATGCTGGAAGTGAACCCCCGCGCGTCGCGGACAGCTCCATTCGTCTCTAAGGCCACGGGCAACCCGATCGCAAAGATTGCTGCACAGATCATGGCTGGCAAGACATTAAAGGATTTTTCGCTCAACGGAATTGAGCCGTCGCATTATGCAATTAAAGAATCCGTACTTCCGTTTTCGCGGTTTTCTGGGGTGGATATTGTTTTGGGCCCTGAGATGAAATCCACCGGGGAAGTGATGGGCATCGCAGATTCCTACGGAGAGGCGTTTTTTAAATCGCAGGCTGGCGCGAATCAATGTCTTCCAGAACGCGGGACGGTCTTCGTGAGCGTTAAGGATGAGGATAAGCGCAATATTGTTTTTGCCGCAAAGAAGCTTCAGGATCTCGGGTTTCAATTGGTCGCGACGCGTGGGACAGCAAAAGTATTACGGTCCAACGGTGTTCAAGTCGGCGAGGTGGAGAAGTGCGGCGATGGGCGCAAAGACTTGATCCGTTTGATCCGGGAGAATAAAATTAATCTGATTCTCAATACGCCGTCTGGTGAGCGCAGCCAATCAGATATGCGCATCATCCGCTCTGCTGCGGTGCTGCACGAGGTACCGTGTGTTACGACGCTACAGGGGGTCTGGGCAGCGGTGAATGGAATCGAGCAGCATCTCAAATCTGAATCTGGCGTCTGCTCATTACAGGAATATTATCGGAGGCAGCGGGCTGTCAGCCGCTAGAATATTATTTATGTGTGGAATCATCGGAGTATTCAATCATCTGCAGGCAAGCAAGAAGGTTTTTCTCGGTCTGTACGCATTGCAGCATCGGGGGGAAGAAGCGGCGGGTATTGCCTCATTCGACGGCAAAGAGATCCGTTTGGTCAAAAATCGCGGGTTGGTTGCCGATGCGCTGACGCCTCAGACATTAGAAAGTTTACCAGGGCGATGCGCCATTGGCCATTGCCGTTATTCCACCACTGGATCCAGTAATACAAAAAATATTCAACCGTTTCTTGTTGTCCATAAAGGCATGCCCATTGCCATCGCGCATAATGGAAATTTGACCAATACAGGGGAATTATTCAAGCGGCTGGAGGATGACGGGGCATTATTTCAGACATCGATGGACTCCGAGCTGATCGTTCATTTGCTTGCGAGAGAAAAGGCCGCTGATATTCCGACGATGTTTGTCAATGTGCTCCGGCAATTGCGTGGCGCGTTTTCGCTGATTTTTTTGGTGGGAGATAAAGTGGTCGGGGCCAGAGATCCGCAGGGCTTTCGGCCGCTGTGCCTGGGACGCATGGATGGCGCGTATGTGCTGGCCAGTGAGACCTGCGCGTTGGATTTGGTTGAGGCAGAATTCATCCGTGAGATCGAACCGGGTGAGCTGGTGGTGATTGATGGTGACCGCCTGCAATCGTATCATTACGCGTCGTCGCCTGCGGCGCATTCCGCGCATTGCATCTTTGAAAATGTTTATTTTGCCCGTCCAGACAGCAGAATTTTTGGTGATACTGTTTATTTTGTACGCAAACGCCTGGGCGCGCAGCTGGCCAAGGAATGCCCGGCGGATGGGGCAGATCTGGTCATGTCCATTCCAGATTCCGGAAACTATGCCGCCTTGGGTTACGCGCAACAGGCGGGGATTCCGTTTGAATCCGGCATGATACGCAATCATTATATTGGCAGGACATTTATTCAGCCCACACAGTTCATTCGGGAGGCGCGCGTCCGGGTTAAATTGAACCCCATCCGGGATGTGCTGGCTGGAAAAAAAGTGGTGGTGGTTGAAGATTCGATCGTGCGCGGCACCACCAGTCGCAGCCGCATTCAGGAAATCCGTCGGGCTGGGGCCAAGGAAATTCATATGCGGATCAGCTGCCCTCCGATTCAGTGGCCGTGTTTTTATGGAATTGATTTTCCTAACAGAGAGGATCTGATCGCGGCACGCCATTCGGTGAGCGAGATCGCGGGATTTATTGGCGTGGATTCTTTGGGATATTTGAGCCGTGAAGGGATGCTGTCGGTCATGGCTCAACCGGAGAATTTCTGCCATGCCTGTTTTTCCGGAGAGTATCCGGTGGCCGTGGATACGGCACAGCATAAATGTCTTTTGGAGAATTGATAGCAGGGAGGCGCAAGGGATGAGCAAATTTATTTTTGTAACAGGCGGAGTTGTTTCGAGCTTGGGCAAAGGTCTCGCGGCAGCCTCCATCGGAAAATTATTGGAAACACGCGGCCAAACAGTGGCCTTTATTAAATGTGATCCGTATTTGAATGTGGACCCGGGAACGATGAATCCGTTTCAACACGGTGAGGTGTACGTTACGGAAGATGGTGCGGAGACGGATTTGGATCTGGGGCATTATGAACGTTTTACGAATACGGTGTGTTCTAAGTCTAGCAATATTACCACAGGAAAAATTTATTATTCCGTGATCATGAAAGAACGGCACGGGGATTTTTTAGGAAAAACCGTTCAGATTATCCCGCATATCACCAATGAGATTAAGGATGCGATCCGCCGTGTGCCCAAAGAGAGAGATGTGGATATCACGATTGTTGAGATCGGAGGGACCGTCGGAGACATTGAAAGCCTTCCCTTTTTAGAGGCGATACGTCAGATGCGCTGGGAGTTGGGGGACAAATACGCCCTGAATATTCACGTGACGCTGTTGCCGTATATCAAGGCGGCTGGCGAGCATAAAACTAAACCGACGCAGCACAGTGTCGGTCGTTTGCGTGAGATCGGGATACAGCCGGATATTTTATTGTGCCGGACCGAAAAACATATGACCAAAGAGCAGCGTGAGAAGATTTCTCTCTTTTGCAATGTTGATCGCAATGCTGTTATCGAGGCGGCTGATGTGAAGTGTATTTATGAAGTGCCCGCGGCCTTTAAAAAGCAAGGGCTGGATGATTTGATTCTCCGGAAGATGAATATTACGGCGGATGATAAGCCGCTGACGCATTGGGAAGAATTTGTGATCGCCCGCGTGAAACATCCGTCGCATGAGGTGAATATCGCCGTGGTTGGAAAATATATTTCTCTGCCAGATGCGTATAAGTCGATTTATGAGGCGCTGGCTCATGGCGGCATTGCCAATGACTGCCGTGTGGTCATTCACAAAATTGATTCTGAGGACATCGCCTCAGCCAGCGATGCAGAAAAACTGTTGAAGGGTTCGGATGGGATTCTGATCCCTGGCGGTTTTGGCAATCGCGGCATTGAAGGCAAGATCAAGGCGGTCACGTTCGCGCGTGAGCAGCGGATTCCGTATTTTGGGATCTGTCTGGGCATGCAGGTCGCGAGCATAGAGTTTGCCCGCCATGTTTGTGGTTTGACAGCAGCGGATTCTACTGAATTTTCATTGAAGACAGCGCATCCTGTGATCAGCCTCCTGGAAGAACAGAACACGGTCACGGATAAAGGCGCGACCATGCGATTGGGCGCTTATGAGTGTGTTTTGGAAAAAGCAACCAAGGCGTATCAGGCGTATCAGAAAGAAAAGATCACCGAGCGCCATCGTCATCGTTATGAGTTTAATTCCCAGTACCGCAAGATCTTGGAGGACAAAGGGGCGGTGATCGCTGGGATCAATCCGCAGCAGGATCTTGTGGAAATATTAGAAATTCAAGATCATCCCTGGTTTGTGGCCTGCCAATTTCATCCTGAATTTCAGTCGAAACCTGACCAGGCCCATCCCTTATTTCAGGCCTTTATCATGGCTGCACGCAAACATGCAGAGGCGTAACGCAATGTTTTGGGCGCAGTGGTGATGGCCGGAATACCAAGACTGGTAGACGGATATTTTTAATTTTTCATTTCTTTTCTGTTTTTCATATGCTATCTTCTGTATATCATTTGAATATTCGCGCGGGTGGCGGAATTGGTAGACGCGCACGTTTGAGGGGCGTGTGGTGCAAACCATGTGGGTTCGATTCCCACCCCGCGCACCAATGATCGCAGTGAGCATCTCGTAACTCGCTGTGAGTGAGGTGCAGGTTGCAAGTTTCCAGGAGATCATCATTGTGAAGAAATCCATTCAAGTCAGTGTGAGTATTTTATGTGCAAATTTTGCGCGGCTTGCAGAAGAGATGAAGAAGATCGAAAAGGCCGGCGCGGATATGGTGCATGTTGATGTCATGGACGGGCATTTTGTTCCTCCGGTGACCATCGGCCCATTGATTGTGAGCGCGTTGAGGCCGATGACCAGGCTTCCGATTGACGTGCATTTGATGGTTGAGCACCCGGAGACCATGATTGAAGATTTTGTGCGCGCCGGGGCGGACAGCCTCGCGGTTCATGCCGAGTGTTTCGGCGCGCTTAAGCCAGAGTGTCAGGGGTTCGGTCAGTTTCCCAAAGAGATCACGGCCTTGCATAGCGCTCAAGCAAAACAAGCGATTGCTCAGATTAAAAAACTGGGCAAGCAGGCATCGATGGTGATTAATCCCGGTACCGATGTACGCGTTTTGGATCCGGTGTTGGAGGATTTGGATGGTATTTTGGTGATGTCGGTTAATCCCGGGTTTGCGCATCAAAAATTTATGCCGTCAGCCTTGGCCAAGGTGCAGTATCTGAAGGACCATTTTCGTGGAGAGATCGCGGTTGATGGCGGGATCAATGATGTGACAGGGCCTGAGGCGGTAAAAGCGGGGGCTACGATTTTGGCAACGGCAAGTTATTTTTTTGGTGCCGATGATCCTGCGGCCAGCGTGCGGATCCTAAAACATGGTCAACCCTGAGATTTTTTGGTATAGTTGTATTGGAGGCGTGGCATGAAAAGCTCAGTGATCAAACATCCAGTCGGGCAAAGCGCGATTGAATATCTCATCCTTGCGACCACGATTACCATTGTTGTTTTGGTCGGCTTGGGAGGCAACGCAGGGTTTTTAACCAAGGCCAGACAATCATCCGAGGTCTTTTTCAAGCAAACACTGCGCGGCGTGATGGGCAGCAGCACAAATACCGCGAACATTCTCCGCAAGCAGGCAACGAACTACCCGTAATGTCTTTAGGTTCGTCGTTTATTCCGCACAAAATTACTTTTTTCAAATGTCTTGGCGTAACCTTTTAATTCCGCCCCGATTTCTGCGATTTGGGCCACATGCGTAATATTCTGGTTTTCATTGCTGACAATCCCGATGGAAATGGACAGGAGCCCCGCGCGTGTCTCTTTTCCCTGGCGGTCTTGGCCGAGAATATATCCGGCGGACCGATCGACCTCGTTGTAAAATGAGGGACTGCGCTGGTCAAACCGTTGGATAATTTCACGGCAGATGGGATCCATCAGGACATCATCGGTGATAAAGACAAAATCATCTCCGCCAATGTGCCCGACGAAATCTTCACCTTGAGAATGCTTTCGGACCACCTCGAGGATGAGGCGCGCTGTTTCCCGGATGACGTCATCACCTTTTTCGAATCCATATTTGTCATTGTAAATTTTAAATTTATCAAGGTCAGCATACGCAACCGCAAAGGATCTCTTTGAGGCAATGCACTCCTGAAATTTTTCCATGATAGAGGAGTTGCCTGGAAGGTGCGTCAACGGATTGGCGTCCAGGCTTTGAACCGTGCGGCGGAGGATCATATGGATGCGCGCAAGCAGGGCGTCGGGTTCAAACGGTTTGACCAAGTAATCGTCGGCACCGGATTCAATGCCCTTGACCATGTCTTTGACTTCCCCTTTGCCGGTGAGCATGATAATCGGGATATTCCGCAGAAGCACGTCTTTTTTGATCGTACGGCAGAATTGCGGCCCGTTCATCACAGGCATCATGTAGTCACAGACGATCAGGCTGGGGTTTTTTGTTTTGAGTATGTCCAGGCCTTCTGCCCCATTGGCAGCCTGGATGACCTCATAGTTTTCGCCGAGGGTTAAGTTTAAAACATCGAGGATATCCGGGTGGTGATGTCCGGCGCGGGGGCGGCCGGAATGAGCGTGGCCAACCTGCTGATGACCTTCGGCGTGCGCCACCTGGCCATGTGCGACATAGACGGCCCGGTGTACAAGGGCCGCCCCGGCATGGACCCGTATCTGGCCGCCATGGCGGAAAAGACCAACCTGGCGGGCGTGACGACCAATTTGGCCGACCTGATGCGTGGCGCCGACGTGTTTGTGGGCGTGTCCGCCCCGGGCAT